>JAYSKW010001137.1:0-1632 GCA_043726085.1 Limnoglobus sp. | reverse complement strand
TAGAAAATGGCACGTAAAAAACGTGCCCCACATAATCAGGACTTTCAGCGGAAGTGATACATATGATCTCTGCGAATAATTGTTGCCGGTACCGTGCGTAAGGGAACCGTTATCAGCTCGTTTGGCGGTATCGCCTATCGGAAAAACACTAGCCACACACCCACCCCGAGAACGACCCAGAACAGTATGCCGACGAGTGTCGCGACTTAGTCGCGTCCGTTAGAAATATCCCATCGGCCAAGCGTGAATAACCACAGAACCGCATGGCCGGTTAGGCCGCAGATAATCTCCATGAAGGCCTGTGCTATGACTTCAAACATCCAATTACTCTGGTTATTCTTCAACACTGCGTTCGATTGAATCCGACATCCATCGTCATGCCCAAACCTGCCTCCTATCCTACGCCGCTTTTCGCAACTGTTGCGGCATGAAGCTTGCGCAGGTGTCGATGACGCGGCGCTGTTGCTCTTCGGTGATTTCTGCGAACATCGGGAACGCCAGCACGGATCGGGCCGCCGTTTCGCTGATCGGGTAATCGCCGACTTTGTAGCCGAGGTGCGAAATACACTCTTGCAGATGTAATGGCAGTGGGTAATAGATTTCGCAGCCGATGCCGCTATCTTTGAGGTGTTTCACGAGTGCGTCGCGATGGCCACCAGATGCGCGGACGACGTACTGATTGAACGTGTGCGTGCATTCGGGGCGGGACACGGGGCGGCGCAAGAAGCCACTCAAACCCGAATCTTCGATCAGTCGATCGTATCGCGCCGCCGCCTGACGCCGACCTTCGAGCCAGCCATCGACATGGGGCAGTTTCACTCGCAACATCGCCGCCTGCAAGGTATCGATACGTGCGTTCCAGCCCATCATTTTGTGGTAATACTTCACCTCGCTGCCGTGGTTCCGTAGCGCGAGCAGTTTCTTGTAAATCTCCGGGCTTTCGGTCGTGACCATCCCGGCATCGCCGAGCGTGCCGAGGTTCTTGCTCGGGTAGAAACTGAAGCAGTTGACGACGCCGAGCGTGCCGCAACGCACCCCGCGATACTCGGCACCGAACGACTGGGCGGCATCTTCGATGACGTGTAAATCGTGCGTTTTTGCAAGGCGATCGATCGCGTCCATGTCGGCACACTGGCCGAACAGATGAACCGGCATGATCGCCTTCGTTCGCGGTGTGATTCGCTTCGCGATCTCCGCCGGGTCGATGTTGTACGTCTCTGGGTCGATGTCCGCGAACACCGGCGTGGCCCCCGTACGGCAGACCGAACCCATCGTGGCGAAGAACGTGAACGTCGGCAGAATCACTTCGTCGCCTGGCCCGATGTCGAGCGAGTGAAGGGCGAGTAGCAACGCATCGGTACCCGATGCACAACCGACCGCGTATTTCGCCCCACAGTACGCGGCGGCTTCTTTCTCGAAAGCGGCGACGTCTGGCCCGTTGATCGCCATTCCCGATGTCACGACACGCGTGATTGCGGCATCGATCTCTGGTTTGAGGGTGCGATACTGTGCGTTAATATCGCACAGTGGGACGGGTGTGTGGCTCGTGGACATGGCGCGGGTTCCTTCCGGCGGCGTGTGGTGTGGGTACTGCGTACGGTAAGAAACCGTAAGGTGTCAAGCCGGGTTCAC
>JAYSKW010001136.1:0-20036 GCA_043726085.1 Limnoglobus sp. | reverse complement strand
CCTTCCAGCTTTCACATCGGCGGTGCGAACCACTTGTACGGCGACGGCTCGGTTCGCTATCTCCGCAACATCAGTGGGGTAAAAGGTTCGCCACCATCTACCGACCGGATGGCATTCTGGGCCACCGGAACTCGGGCCGATGGCGATTCCACCGCAGCCATCGAATAACCGAGAGGTTCACCGAAATGCGAACTGTTGCCCTCTCGATACTCATCCTGTTAGGCATCGGCTGTAGCCGAACCGATGGTCCGAATGAAAAGTTTTTCAACGGGCATACCATCGAACATTGGCTGGATGCCATCAAAAAACCCGAACCGAAGACGCGCAAGAAGGCCGCCGACGTTCTCGGTAACGTCGGCTCGGTCGATCCTCGTGCGATTCCCGCTTTGATCGAAGCCTTGAAAGACCGCGACGCCAAAGTCCGCGATGCGGCCGTGCTCGGCCTCTCCAAGATCGGAACGCCCGCAATCGCAGCGGAATCCGCGTTAGAAGACGCAACCAAAGACAGAGACGCAACCGTTCGCACCCACGCAACCGCCGCATTGGAACGAATCCGAGGAGCCAAGTAACAACAGCACAACCGTCCGCGGGGTCCGATTGCATTTCCAACTTTCAGAACCCGTAGTATCCGCGACAAAACCCCGGAAGGTTCAAAATCCTAGCGTGAATGCACTGTCGGGCCTCTCAAAGCTTCGACCCGACCTACAATACCGTGGGTTCAAAGCAAAACGGAAAACCCCCATGAACGGTTATCTCGGTTTGTTCATGAAGCGTTTTTCGATGTGTCGGTGAAACAGGACCGCGGCCAATATCGAAGCCGACACACAGATCGGTACGACAATGCAGATCGTCTGTACGGAACTCGTCAATTCCGCACGATAGAATAGCGAACTTCCTAACAATGTAATTGGCATGTGGATGAGATACAAACTGTAACAGATCTGCCCGCACGCACGAAACGGCGCGAGACCACGCCACATTGCGATTCTCGCATCGAACCGCTGGATGGCACACAACAGTAGCGCGAACGCGAACGCGATTGCCAAATTCGCAGTGGTGTCCGAGTGGAATCGCCACCACTCTTTCACGCCTTGCATCGACCAGACGAATAGCACGAAAAGAAGCAGTTCGAGGCATCGTGCCACGATTGGCGTCGCGCGGTTGGCTCGATAATAGACTGCCACGCCTGCCGCAAACGCGAGCCATAAGCCGTTCAGGAACAGCCCGTCGGCAGGAACCTGATAGGCAGCCAAATCGAAACCGTTACTCGAATGGAATTTCGCGATATTGAGAAACACCAACACCGTCACCAAGGCAATCGCGGGGAACAGCCATTGCCGCGCCACCAAGAGTATGATGCCTACGATGAAGTAAAATTGTTCTTTATAACAGAGCGTCCAGAGTTGAATCGAATAGTGAACCTTGGGCGGCCCGATGAGGTACGGTCTCCATTCTTCGGTGAGCGTCAACGAACCGATGCCGTTCCAAAACGATAAGCCTTCGGTTCGGAACATCTGGCCGGAGTAACTCAGCGACGGGTGGTACCAATACGCAGCCGGAATCAGCGATGAGAGAACGACGCACAACGCCAAATACGCCCACAACGGCGGATAAATTCGCTTCAAACGGCGGTACAAAAACGAGAGTGCCGGTCGCGGTTTATTTCGAGATGCATCGGCAGTCACCGCGATACAGTACCCGCTGATGACGAAAAATACCGGCACGCCCGCCCATAGTTTCGACGTGAGAACCAATAGGTGATCCGCGAACGAGCCACCCTCTTCGTGTATCCGCGTCAAAAACGCATCGGAAGCCGCGTAGGCATTCGTACTGTGGTAAATGACGACGAGCAGACAGGCAATCCCACGCCACGCATCGAGCGATTCAAAACGATTATTGCGGGGTGGGGTCATAAGACCAAAATTAGCATAGCATCGCTTTTCTGTCCAAGAACAGCGCAAAGAATCTGCAACGATCGACGCCCACGGCAAGTGCCGTGGGCGTTAACCGTTCGCGGGGTCCGATTGCATATTCAACCTTTCAGAACGCGTAGGTCGCGGTCGAAGAGGATATCAACGGCCAATCGTCAAGCGAAAAGAGAAGCCGGTGTCGGATTTCCAGTCGCTCGCGATCGGGGTTGTAATGTTTATTCGGATTTCGCGGGAGAATTATGTTGACGCCTTATCGCCGAGCGAATGGAATTGGAGAAATTGCAATTGGTCTGCAACTCCGATCCACACCGAGGAGATGGTCTCATGGTCCAGTTTCTCACACGTTTTGTCGGATTCAGCGTCGTGCTGACCGCCTTCGTTGGCGTCAGCATTCCCGCGTACGGTGACGCCATTTACTCTGCTGAACTGACGGCGACGCTCACGTCTCCTCCGGCGATTACGAACCTGTATGGCTTTGCCAACTTCGTCGGTAATCAGGACACATTCGCTTTCGGAGGTGGCGATCACGGTGCCACGGGAAACGCGGCGGTGTCACTCGTACCTCTGGGGCTTCGTTCGACGGCTAGTGCGAGTGGATTTGCTAATGGGGTGCCGGGCGCACCCGCGTTCGCAGTATCTGATGGCCGCACAGAACAGAAATTCAGGATGGCCAATCTTTCGGGCGTGATTTTGCCGCCTCAGGATCTTACCGTTAATCTCATGCTCAATCTGAACTACAGTCTCAGCGTTCACGCGGCATTACCCGGCTGGGACATTGCGAGAGCGGGCATCAGCGTGCGCATAAACCGCATGGTCGTTTATTCAGATGAGCTAATAACCCCGCCTGATGCGACAGTCGGACCACTTACTTTCACGAAAAACATTCCCATCACTCTTCCTCCCGAAAGCGTGACGAATACCTTCTTCGACATCACTGTTTACGGCGATGCCTATAGCTCCCGGCCACCCGACCCACCGCCACCCGATCTACCGCCGCCGCCCAACCCAATTCCCGAACCCACATCGCTCGTCCTGTTAAGCATCGGTGCGCTCAGCTTGCTCGGATATGGTAGGCGGCACCGAAAGCAGTTGGACGAATCTTCAACGACCTAATTATTGGCGGGTTCGGTTTCTTGCATTCGGTGCTTAGGCACGACGATCGGCACGACTTTTTTCGCGAGGCCGACGATTTCTAACAGCCGCACGAACGAGTAGGTGAGGTCGATCTCCCACCAGCGGTGGCCGTGGCTGGCGGCGCGGGGGGCGGCGTGGTGGTTGTTGTGCCAGCCTTCGCCGTTGGTGAGTAGCGCCACCCACCACGAATTCGTGCTGAGGTCGCCGGTCTTGTAGTTCTGATAACCCCAGCGGTGCGAGGCGGAGTTCACGAACCACGTGATGTGCCAAACGTAAACCGTGCGAGCGACGACACCCCACGCAAACATCTGTGCGGCCCCGTGGATTGCGCCTTCAGTGCCGTTGAAAATCGCACCGACACCAGCGGCGGCGAGTACGAGCAGCACGATGTGCGCGAGGTACAGTTGCGCCCACCGGCTGCGTTTGTGCAACCAGCGCAAATACGATTCTTCGAGCAAATCCGGAATGTATTTGTCGTACGTCATGAACGAGTTCATTCGCGGGTCTTCGGTGTAGATCCAGCCCATGTGCCCCCAGAGGAAATTCTCGCGCGGGCTGTGCGGGTCTTTCTCGACGTCGCTTTCCTGGTGGTGAATGCGGTGCGTGCAGACCCACTTGAACGGCGGCCCTTCCAGGCTGCAAATGCCGCACATCACGAAGGTTTTTTCGAGCCAGCGCGGCACTTCGAGCGAACGGTGAGTGAGCAACCGGTGATAGGCGAGGTTGATGCCGATCGAACCGAAAATCGCGTTGCCGACGAGCAAGTAAACGGGGAACCACCACGTGAAGAACGGGTCGAAGAACGCAATCGGCAACAGCAAGTGGAAGCCGAGCAAGATGCTAAAGTAGCGCCAGATCACCCGGCGTGCGGGGCGAACCGGGCGAGTGACAGCAGGAACGCTTGAAGTCGGGGCAACTATCGTATTCATCGGGTTCATTTTACTCAGAGCCACAATATTAGTCGAAAGATTCTTAACCGCAGAGCGCGCTGAGTACGCAAAGAAATTATTTGAAATTCATCGAATGCATCTCAGCCACTCCATTTCATCACACTTCTGACTCTGCGATCTTCGCGCCCTTTGCGGTTAAAATTCTTTATGCATTCTTCGGTCGAAATCACTCGAGTTCGAGGATGCACTCGATTTCCACGGCGATGTTGCCTGGCAGTGCATTGTGCCCGACGGCGCTCCGCGCGCCAATCCCTGCCTCTTCGCCGAACACGTCTTTCATGAGTTCGGAGAACCCGTTGATGACCTTCGGTTGCTCGCCGAAATCCGCGGTGCAGTTCACCATGCCGAAGGTTTTCACGAGCCGCTTCACTTTGTCGAGCGAGCCGAGTTGATCGCGAATCGTGGCGAGAATCGCAAGGCCAGTCTGCCGCGCGGCTTCTTTGCCTTGTTCGAGCGTCAGATCGTGCCCTACGCGGCCCGTAATCAGCGTTTTGTCCGGCTTCAGCGGCCCGTGCCCCGAGATATACAGCATGTTGCCCACGCGCACCGCTGGCTTGTAAACGCCGATCGGCTTCGGCGCGGGCGGGAGTATCAGGTGCAATTCTTGCAAGCGAGTTTCGGGCGTACTGGCCATGATCGTGTCTCGGATGGGTGGTGACTTCTAAAGTAATTTTATGAAGTGCCGACGTGCGAAGCACGACGATTTGGCGAGCGGTGGAGCACGAATGGGAATTTTTCCAACCCAACCATAACATCAATAACCAAACGAGCACACATGTTTGTCGTTATGCCGATGCGGATTTCGCTGAGTCTGAATTCGCAAGCGTGGGATCGCATGTCGACTTTGAACGAATTGCGATTCGCGCAAAATCAACTCGCGGACGTTCAGCAGCGACGGAAGTTCTTGGTCGATGAAGGCGTTCGAATGGAGAAAGAGTTAGCTGAGATCGCGAGAAAACACGCGATCATCAAGCAAGATACTGCCGAATATGTAGCGAGAAAACGTGCAGAAGAAGCGGTCGCCGCGAAAAAAACGAGTGACGCGAAGCCTGCCCCCGAAAAGAAATAGCAACAAATTTCTTGGCACGGTTCAACAAGTTTGAACCGTGCTGTTTTGCATCTCACTGTGGCGTTTCGCCAGTTTAATCGTCGATCAGCTTCGCGAACTCGATCTGGTAGCAGGTCGTGTTGCCGTTGCCGGTGAAGAGCCACTTGCCGCACGGGCTAAACGCGAGCGATTGGATTGCGGTATCGAATTCGCGGGCCGTCAGTAACCGGCCGCTGAGGATGTCCCAGATGCGGATCGTCATGTCGTCGCCGCCGGAGATCAGGTAGCTACCGTCGGGGCTGAACGCGAGTGCCTGAATGCGCTCGGTGTGCCCGGCCAACTCGAAGATTTCCTCTTCGCCTTCGACCTTCGATTCGAGATCCCAAACGTACACCGCATCGTTGATCCCCGCACCCGCGAGGTAGCGCCCCGTTGGGTCGGTCGTCAGAATGTACACGCCCGTATCGAACACGAGTTGCTTGGTTTTCGATGGCACATCCCACACGCAAACCGCACCGGTGCGTTCGCCCGTCGAGAGATAATCGATCCCACCGACGGCAACCCGTTGACCATCGGGGTGGAAGTCGATGCTCTCCAGCGTGCAACCGTCGGCGGCTTCGATCAGGATGATATTCGGCTCGCCGGTGGTCGTGTCCCAGAGCCAGACGAGGCCATCGGCCGGGCTGGACTGCGCCAGTTGCGTGCCATCGGCGTTGAACGACAGCGCGCCGATCGGCGGCTTCGTCGCTTCCAGTCGCTTGATTTTTCCGGGATTCGTTCGGTCGTGCAGCCGGGTAAAGTGGTCGGTCCCGCCGACCGCCAGCCATCGGCCATCGCGGCTGGTGGCAATGCACGACGCGGTGGCGGCATCGTTCAGCGCGATCTCCGCACCGGTTGCGGCATCCCACGCCATCGCCGTCGCGCGGCCCGTGCTGATGAGTTGCAGCGCGCCGTTCGGGCCGGCAATCAGCGCGATGCCGTGCTTGCCCGTCGGGTTCGGCCCCGCAACCAATCGCCCCGTGGCCGTGTCCCAGATATGGATGACGCGATCCGCACCCGCCGAGGCCAGACGCGAACCATCGGCATTGAACGACAAACAGTGGATTTCATCGACGTGGCCACGAAGCACGTGCGCGATCTTCGCCGTCTTCGGGTTCGACCACAAGTGAATATCGTGATCCGAATCGACCGTCGCCAACAGCGAACCGCGTGGGGCGAACGCAAGAGTTAGCACCTGATCCGAATGGCTGTTGAGCAACATCAATGGGTCCGACTGTTTCGGATCCCAAACGCGGGCGGAGGTGTCCCAACCGGCGGAGGCGAGCAGCGTGCCATCGGCCGACCACGACAGCGACGGGATGCGGTCGGTATGGCTGCGCAGTTCGGCGAGTCGATCGTGCGAAACGGCATCCCAGACGCGAACGACGCGGTCTTCGCCAGCGGTGGCAATCTGCTTGCCATCGGGCGAAAATGCGATCGTCGACAGCGGCATTCCGTGGGCGATGATTTCGCCGATACACTTGTAAGTGCTGGTGTTCCAGAGGCGAACTTTGCCGTCGTCGTGCCCCGTGGCGACGGTGGCACAGTCGGGCGAATACGCGAGCGCGGTCAGCCACGACGGTTGCTCGATGCGGTGGCGGAGGTGGCCCGTGGCGGTATCCCAAAACAGGAGATCGTCGTTACCGCTTGCGAGTTGTTTCGCGCCGGGGGCGAAACACCACAGCGTTTCGAGGTCGCTGAGTTCGACTCGCGACAGCAGCGAACCTTCGGCAGTCCAGTGCCGCAAGTGGCCGGTTTCGTCGATGGAAAACAGCGTGCCATCGGCGGCGAACGCGATGGCGGCGATGTCGCCATCGGCGTAAAATCGCGGTTCGCCATAGGTACGGAGAATGGCGATCGCCGGTTTGACGTAGGAGGTAATTTCGGTAACCGGGAGAGACATGCGTAGGGTTCCTTGCGTCGCGTTCGTGCGAGGGGTTCCAGGCCAGCTTGGCATCCCCCAACCGTAGTTCACTGTTTCGTACTTTGCCGATAAAATCATCCGTACGGCAGAAAAATCGGTAGTTTGCGTCAACTTTTCCGACGCTTTTTCATCGAAAGACACAGATTTCAGACGGTGCAAGAACCGGCCTCGCAGAGGCCAGCCACAAAATCCTGCAGGAAGTAGATATGGCCGGGGAGTTCGCTTATATCGACTGGCTCCGCAAACGCACTCCGCCACACCCGCGCGTACTCATCGGCCCTGGCGACGACTGTGCGGCACTGGCACCCGGAACGCGGCCATTGCTCGTGACGACCGACATGCTGATGGACGGTACCGATTTCGTTCTCGCGGAAGTCGAGCCGAAGCGAATCGGCCGCAAAGCGATGGCGGTCAACCTCAGCGACATCGCCGCAATGGCCGGTGTGCCGATCGCCGCCGTCGTGAGTGTGGCACTGCCTCAAATCGCGAATGCGAGGGGACTGGCCGAGGAACTGTATCTCGGAATGCGCGAGATGGCCGACCGCTTTCAGGTACCGATCGTGGGTGGCGATACGAATAGCTGGGATGGCAAACTCGTCATCTCGGTAACGCTGTTCGGCGAAGCGACCGAGCGCGGCCCGGTGCGCCGTAATGGTGCCAAACCCGGCGATTTGTTGTTCGTAACCGGCCCGCTCGGCGGCAGCATTCTCGGGCGGCACCTCGATTTCACCCCACGCATCGCCGAGGCACTCGCGTTGCACGAGGCGGTCGATATTCACGCGATGATCGACATCAGCGACGGCCTGAGCGCGGATCTGCACCACATCCTCGAGGAAAGCGATTGCGGGGCGACGCTGTATGCTGACGCGATCCCGATTCACTCGGATGCCGTGCTGCGTAGCCAAACCAGCGGGCAATCGCCACTGGAACACGCGCTGAACGACGGCGAAGATTTCGAGCTAATTTTCGCGGTGCCACCCGAACAGATCGCCCGTATCCCAAGCCATTGCTACCAGATCGGCGAGTGTACGCCCGGCGGCTACATCATCGTGGAAGGCACCACCCGCCGCGAACTCCAACCGAGTGGCTGGGTACATTCGCTACCCGATTGACGGGAATTTACCATGACTGGTCTCGATGCTCTGCGACGACAAGACTTCGCGCCGCTGCGCGGAAAGCGCGTCGGCCTCGTCACGCACCCGGCGGCGCTCGCGAATGACTTTCAATCGTCGCTGGAACTGTTCGCAGACGCGACGGCGTGCCAACTCGTTGCGCTGTTCGGTCCCGAGCACGGGCTGAGCGGGGAAGCGCAAGACCTGATACCGGTTGCGGCGAACGCAGGTGATCGCTTCCGAACGTATTCGCTGTACGGCGATTATTTCGAGAGTTTGAAGCCGACGCGCGCGATGTTGAAGGATCTCGATGTTCTCGTCATCGACATGCAAGATGTCGGTAGCCGATACTACACGTTTCAGGCCACGATGCTGTATTGCATGGAAGTGTGTGCCGAGATCGGATTGCCAGTGATGGTTCTCGACCGACCGAATCCGATTGGGCGTGCGGTCGAAGGACCGACGATTCAGCCTGGTTTCGAGAGTTTCGTCGGTCCGCACCCGATTGCCACGCGGCACGGCATGACGATGGGCGAACTCGCGAGACTCTACCGAGCGGAGCGCGTGCCGCGCGTCGATCTCACAATCGTACCTTGCGAAAATTATACAGTCTCCATTGAAGAAGTTTGGAACGTTCCTCCATCGCCAAACATGCCGAACTGCGAGACGGCGGAAGTGTATCCGGGCATGTGCCTCATCGAAGGAACCAACCTGAGCGAGGGTCGCGGGACGACGAGGCCGTTCGAGTACGTCGGCTTCCCCGGTGCCGATCATTATCGCATTGCGGCCGACCTCAACGATTTCGACATCGCACACGAATACGATTGTATCCCGGTGCGGTTTCGGCCGACCTTTCAAAAACATGCGGGGCAAACCTGCAATGGCCTCTTCATCGTCGATGGAGACTCCGATGCCTTCCAACCCGTTCGCATGGGCCTCGCAATACTCATTGCGTTTCGCGACCATCTCGGCACGCAGTTCCAATGGCGAACCGAACGATACGAGTTCGTCGATGACATCCCCGCGATCGACCTGCTATTCGGCAGCGACCGCGAACGGACGATGATCGACGCCGGCGCACGTTGGCCGGACATCGCCAAACTCTGGGAACCTGAAGAAGCCGCCTTCCGCGAACGGCGAAAACCGCATTTGCTGTACGGGGAGTGAAAAATCGCTTTGCCCAAAACTTAAGTCTTGAAAGCGCAATCGACTTTTCTTAAAGTTTGTTCAAGCAAAACTATCGCCAAATCGCCACGCGAAATCCAGCACGATCCCCTATATCCTCAAGGGAAACGATGTTTACTCCCCATCTTCGTTCGACGAAACGTGCCAATCCCAAACAACCGAAACTGCTTCGTCGAACGCCGTTGCAACTCTCCTCGCTGGAAGATCGGGTGAACCCGAGTTCCATCGGGGATTTCGTGTTCCGGGATGCGAACGCCAACGGGCTGCAAGATGGCGGGGAAACCGGTGTGTCGGGCGTGGTGGTTCGCCTCATCAACAACGGCACGGAAGTGTCGCGAACCACGACATCTGCGGCCGGCTTCTACTCGTTCGATACCACCAGTATTGTGGGTGGCTCCGGATACTGGCTGCAACTCGCCGCAATTCCCGCTAACTATACGCTCAGCCCGCTGGATGTCGGAACCAACGACAACCTCGACAACGACTTCTACAGTGCCTCGGCGTGGACGAATTACATCACGATCACACCCGGCGTAACGAACACTTCCGTGGACTGCGGACTGATCCTGAATGCACCGCCACCTCCGCCACCAGCGCCGCCGGTTGTGACCATTAGCGATGTCACAGTCAACGAAGGCGATGCGGGTACTTTTACGGTGACAATGACCCCGACGCGAAACTTCGCGACCACGGTTTTCTACGCGACCTCCGGCACGGCCACGACGAACGTCGACTACTTCAATGCGTCCTTCTATTCGGTTGTCATCCCGGCGAACGTCAGCTCCGTGTCGTTTCCGATTCAAACCATCGGCGATGCGATCGACGACTCGGGTGAAACGATCATCATCCGGATCACGGAACTGACAGGCGGTGGAATTGCCGGCAACTTGCCCACGCCCGTACAGGGCACGATGACGATCATCGACGTGCCGAATCCAAAACCCGCATTGCGAACCGCATCGGTGAATGTTGCCGAAGGCGACACGGGGTTGACGCCGCTCGATTTCACGCTCAATCTGTCCGTGGCCAGCCTCGAAGCGGTGACGATCAACTACACCACAGCACCCTCGACTGCCACTTCGGATGTCGATTACCAGGCGACCAGCGGCAGCGTCACATTCCTGCCCGGCGAACTGACGAAAACCGTCACGGTCAATGCGATCGGCGACACACTCTACGAATTCCAGGAATCGTTCAAACTGCTTCTGACCAGCAGTTCCAATGTCGCGATTATCGAGACCGCACCGTTCGGCACGATACTGAACGACGACCCGCTACCGACGATTTCCATCGACGATGTGACGATTACGGAAGGAGATAGCGGTACGAAAACGGCGACGTTCACGCTGACGCAATCGGCCCCGTTGAACCTCACTTACCAGTACGATGTTGCCATCGCCCCCGTTACGGCCACGCAGCTCTCCGACTACGTCTATTCCACCTCGCGACTGACATTTGCAGTGGGCGAAACGGTCAAAACCTTTACGGTGACGATCCTCGGCGACACCTTCACCGAAGGCGATGAAACCTTCAACGTGAACGTGACGAAGCCGCAGGGCGGTGCCAACATTATCAAGGGCACCGGCATCGGCACGATCGTCAACGACGATCCCGTAACCGGCACGATGCGGCTACCCTCTTCCTCGTGGGGAACTGTGCGAGACGCGGGTGCGAATGGCTCATTTGAAACGGTAACGGTGGGTGGTGGGCCGACGAACAGTGCGAACTTAACCGTGGCGTCCCAAGACATTCGCGTCGTTCAAGAGTTCGATGTGAGTCGGGTGATTAGCGGCGAAGTGCAGTACGTGCTGTTTGAATATACTTCGTCGAATAGCCCCGTAGCCGGTGCGTTTCCAGCGAGCATCTTCGCGTACAGCGGCAATGGCACCATCGAACTCGCCGATGCTACGACTGGCGTGCAATTGGGCAACGGGCAAGTGAACACGCCCAATTCGCCCCGCCAATCCATCTACTTGGATCGCGCGACGATCCTCAGCCTCGCCTCTGGCTCGAACTGGGTCGGCATCCGCATTCAAATGAACGGTGCCGGTTTCGGTGCCATCTTTACCCCCCTGGGCGGTTACACCACCGTCTTCAATCCTCCGGTGAATGCCCCCGCACTGGTCTTCGGCACGACAACACCCGTCGTGCCGACTATCAGCGTCGGCTCCATTTCCGTCGGCGAAGCCGGTGCACGATTGAACTTCCCGATCACGCTCTCCGAGCCGAGCATCGTGCCTGTCAGCGTGCAAGTGAGCACGGCCCCCGGCACCGCAACCGCCGGACTCGACTACAGTTCGCAAACCACGGTCGTCACCTTCCAACCCGGTACCACGACTGCCACCGCTTCGATAGTGGTGATCTCCGATACGATTTACGAACCCAACGAGACGGTGTTTCTGAACTTGTCCAGCGCCGCGAACGGGACCATCGCCCAGGCTCAAGCCGTCGGCACCATCATCGACGACGATCCTCTGCCGCAAGTGCGGGTCGCGAACGTCACCATCACCGAAGGGAATTCCGGCACCACGAACGCCGTGTTCACCGTGACGGTCCTCGGCGGGTCCGCCTTCCCGTTATCGTTCGATTACGCCACCGCCGATGACACCGCGACAGCTGGGCAGGACTACCTCGCTCGCAGTGGCACCATCACCATCGCGCCCGGCACGACGACCGCCACTTTTGCCGTACCGGTTATCGGCGATACGCTGTCGGAACCCCATGAACGGTTCTTCGTGAATCTGGCGAATGCACAAGGGGCGACCTTTGTGAGTAATCAGGCGAGCGGATTCATCAACACCGACGATCCGTTGCCGGTGTTGAGTTTGACCGGCGGCACCGTATTAGAGGGCAATTCGGGGACGACGGATATCGCGTTCACCCTCACCCTCTCGGCCATTAGTGGCGTGCCCGTCACGGCGACGTTCGTAACGGAAGACGGCCCGGCCACTCGCGATGTCGATTATGTCAACTCGCCGGGAAGTGTGACGTTTGCCCCCGGCGAAACCGTAAAAACGGTGCGAGTGCCGGTCATCGGCGATCTGCATCTGGAATTGCAAGAGTATTTTTATCTGAAAGTCCGGGGCCTGACCGCGGCTCAGTATGGCCCCATCACGACGGCCATCGGAATCATCGACAACGACGACTTCCCCACGATTCAAGCCTCGGCAACGACTGTCAACGAAGGTTCGCCAGTCACTTATACGGCCTTCGTGAACGATCCGAACCCCGTCACCGGTAACATCACGTACCAATGGTCGGTGGATACGGGCACCTCGGTCATCTATCCCCCTAACACGGGGTCGACGTTCACTTACACCCCGCCCGACAACGGCACGTATTCCATCAGCGTGGCCGCGAACGACGGCTTTACCGTGCAGTCGGCACCCAGTGTGCTGACCGTTGCGAACGTGGCCCCGACGCCGACGATCACCGGTGTCGCTCCGACGGTCTACGAACACGACTACGTCAACCTCGCCGCCGCGATCGCCGATCCGAGCAGCATCGATACCGGCCGAGGCTTCCTACGTTCTTGGTCGGTGACGAAAAACGGAACCCCCTACGCGGCCACGACCCAGCCCGACCTGTTCTTCATTCCCGACGACAACGGAACCTTCGTCGTCACGCTGAGCGTCACGGACAAAGACGGCGCAGTCGGGACGACGACCACCACCATCGACGTGAAAAACTTGCCGCCGATCGCCAACATTCGTTCGTACCCCACCACGGGGCTGGAAGGTTCGACTCTCCGCGTCTCGGGCGTGGTGGGCGATCTGGGGCCGCTGGACACGGTCACGCTCTTGTGGAGCATTACCAAGAACGGCACCGCCTACACCACGGGGACCACCGCGGACTTCGACTTTATCCCAAACGACAACGGCACCTACGTGGCCACGCTGATCGCCACCGATAACGATGGCGACGTCGGCACGGAGTCCTGCACCATCACGGTGTCCAACGTCGCCCCGACGCCGACGATTATCGGAGCGCCCGCAACGGTGTCCGAAGGCACGGCCGTCAACCTCACGGCAACGTCTACCGACCCTGGCACGCTGGACGCCGTCACGTACATCTGGCAACTCTCGAAGGACGGAATCGCGGTCGCCACCGGCAGCGGGGCCGCCTTCAACTTCACCGCCATCGACAACGGCACGTACGTGGCCACGCTCACCGCCATCGACAACGATGGGGCCGCGGCGACGACCACCGCTACGATTCTCGCTACCAACGTCGCGCCAACTGCAAAGATTACCGGCGCGCCGGCCACAGTGGCCGAAGGGACCGCCGTAACTTTGTCCGGTTCCGCAACCGATCCGGGAGTGCTGGATACCTTCGCTTATAGTTGGCTCGTGACGAAGAATGGCGTGGAATATGCGGTCGTAACGGGTTCGACACTCACGTTCACGCCGAACGACAATGGCACGTATGTCGCCACGCTCACCGTTTACGACAACGAAGGGGCTTCGGGAACGAAGTCCGCAACGATCACCGCAACCAACGTCGCGCCGACGGCGAGTGCGAATTTCCCAACCTCAGTCGTTCGCGGCCAATCGACGACCTTCACTTTCGCGGCGACCGATGCCGGTGCAGCCGATCAGGCCTCGACCTTCACCTACATCATCCAGTGGGGCGATGGCACGACGCAAACGGTCGCAGGCCCCGGTTCGGGAATCGCGATCGACCGCGCGTACCCGACGAACGGCACCTACGCGATTAAAGTCTCGGCCAAAGATAAAGACGGTGCGACGAGTGCCATCCTGATGCGCAACCTCAGCGTGGTCTCGGCACTGTTGCAAAACGGCACGTTGACCGTCGGCGGCACCTCGGCCAACGATCAGATCACGATGCAGCCCATCAACGCGGCGGGCCAGATTCGCGTCACGATCAACGGGACGGTGGTTGGGACATTCGCTGCACCGACGCGAATCGTAGCCGAGGGTTACGCCGGCGCGGACGTGATCGAACTGCTCGATAACCGCATTCAGGGGACGACCTACACCATCGGCGCTAGCGCCTTCCTGTTCGGCGGTGCGGGGAACGACACCCTCAATGGCGACGAGGCCACCGGCCCACTCATCCTCGTCGGCGGCGCGGGGAACGATCTGCTATATGGCGGCAGCGGACGCGATCTCCTGATCGGCGGTGCAGGCTCCGATACCTTGTTCGGCGGCGCTGGCGAAGACATTCTCATCGGCGGTGCGACGATCTACGACACCAATGTCACGCTCCTCGGCGTCCTCGTCGACGAATGGGTTCGCACCGATGTCTCGTACACCAATCGCGTCAACCGCATCAACGGCACGGCTACTGGCGGATCGAACGGCACGACGGTCTTGAACAGTTCCACGGTGCTGAACGACGGCGGGGCGAACGACGACCTGTGGGGCGAAGGCGACAACGACTGGTTCATCATCTCGGTCCCCGACCGCACCCGCGACCGCGCAACCGGCGAGCGCGTAACCACGATTTGAAAAATCGCAACGGTCGATGTATCGTGATGGAAGCGATCCAACGGAATCGACCAACGAGGCAGACATGACGAACCGATTGCTCGGGTGTGCGGCGGTGTCCATTTTCGCGATGGTTTCGTTGGCGTTTGCGGAGCCGCCGAAGCCGAAGTTCAAAATGGGGAAAGACACTACGTTCATCACCGAGCCGCTCGATGCGGATGGCTACCTCGACTACGAGACGGCGCTGAACGAACGGCTTCGCGGCAAGATCACGCCGGAGACGAACGCAATGGTCGTTTTCTGCCAGGCGTTGGGGCCGAAGCCAGAAGGGGCAGAGGTTCCGCCCGAGTTCTACAAATGGCTGGGCATCGAGCCACCACCGGAGAACGGCGATTACTTCGTATCCCTGGAGGAGTTCCTTCGCAAGAAGACGGGGAAGGCGCTCTCGACCGGCGAATACGACGCCCTTATGGGTCTCCGCAAACAGCCCTGGACGAAGAAGGAACACGCGCACGTCGCAGAGTGGTTGGACGCGATCGATAAACCGCTCGGCCTCATCGGACAGGGTGTCGAGCGGAAGGACTACTTCTACCCACTCGTTTCCACTCGGAAAGTCGTCGGTCGGCGGGGGATGCTGCTCGGTGCGTTGATACCGCACGTCCAGAAGAATCGAGCCATTGCTAACGCTCTTTTGATGCGTGCAATGTGGCGGATGGGCGAACGGAAGTACGACTTGGCGTGGCAGGATCTGATTGTCTGCCAACGTCTCGGTCGCCATGCGGCCCGCGGTGGCATGCACATCGAAACGCTTGTCGGCAACGCGGTCGTTGCTTTGGCAATTCAGAGTCAGTTGGCGTTTCTCGAACAATTACAACCGGACGCAAAACAAGCGATTGCGTACATCCGCGAGCTGAAATCGCTCCCCGCGATGCCGACGCTGATCGAAAAGATGGAACTCGGCGAGCGATTCGTGTTGCTCGACAGCACGCAGTCGATTCGCCGTGACGGGTCCGAGGAAGGCGATAACTTCGGCGACATTCCTAAAATACCCGGCCCAGAGCGAGAGGCGGCACTCGACCTGTTGGATTGGAACGCGACGTTCCGGGTCGTGTTCGAGAACTACGATCGCGCCATCGAGATCGCGCGGGAACCCGACCGCAAGAAGCGAAAGGCCGAATGGGCCAAACTGAATACTCGACTCGACGAGGATGTGCAGTTCGTCACTCGGAAAGTGGAGAAGCAGCAGAATCTCGGCCACGACATCGGCGAGCAAATCGGGCTGATACTTATTTCCCTGTTGCTCCCCGCAGTCGATCGGATCGGGAACTCGCACGATCGAATCGAACAAACCCACCAGAACCTGCAACTCGCGTTCGCGCTGGCGGCGTATCGTGCGGATAACGGCAAGTACCCGGCGACGCTCGACCTGCTCGCGCCGAAGTATCTTGCGAAGATCCCTAGCGATCTGTTCAACGAAAAACCGCTGATCTACAAGCCGAACGCGACGGGTTACATCCTCTACAGCGTCGGCGAGAATGGCACCGTTGACAACGGGTTGTCAACGAGCGACGACATCGTCGTGCGGATGCCGAACCCGTGAACGTTCACACGCGCTCTTCGGCGAGGTCGCGCATGGCGGTTTGGATGTCGCCTAACTGTGGTACGCTGTTCGTTTCGTAGACTTGGTTCAGCCCGATGCCCGGTATGTGCTTGCCCATGAGTAGCCGCGGTTTCGCGAGCAGATCGTAGAAGTGGTCGTCGATCGCGCGGCGGAGTAAATGCTCGCCGAAGTTCGTGACTTCGGTGTCTTCGTTGACGATTAACAGCCGACCCGTTTTGGTGAGGCTGCGGGAAATCATCGGCCAGTCGTACGGGAAGATGCTGCGTAAGTCGATGACATCGAAGCCGAAGCCGCGTTCCGACTTCAGTTCGTCGGCGGCTTGCACGCAGAGCGGTAACGTGCGGCCGTAACTGACGACGGTGGCGGTCGGCCCTTCGCGAACGAGCGTGCCTTGGCCGATCGAAACGAAGTACTCTTTGAGTTCGGGCCACTGCGGTTGCCACGTCGACCGATCCCCCACGGGCGCGTCGATCATTCGCGAAAGCTCCTCGGCATCGGCCGGTTCGCCGGGCAACAGCACCTCGCCTTTCACTCGCAAAAGCGCCTTTGGCAACAGCACGAGCACGGGGTTCGGGTCGACGATCGCCGAGAGCATCAGGCCGTACGCATCGAGCGCATTCGACGGCATGACGATCTTCCACCCGGCGAGCCGCGACGCCCAACTTTCAAAACTGTGCGAGTGATACAAGCTGCCGCGAATCCCCGAGCCGGACGGCGTCATCAGCACGATCGGCATCTCGAAGTTCCCCGCCGACGCCCAGCGCTGGTTGCCCGCAATCTTCAAAAGGTCGAACGTGTTGAAGGCGTAGTCGCAGAACTGAATTTCGCAAACGGGTCGCCCCCCGGCATACGCGATCCCCATCGCGGTACCGACGATGCCGCGCTCGTCGAGCGGCGAATTCCACGCGGTGCGAAGGCCCTGCGTGGCGGTGAACACACCGCCGAGTGGCGGGCCGACATCCTCACCGAAAATATCGGTAACGCCGAGGTGCGTCTCCCCGTAATGCAGCGCCATGCGAACAGCTTGAACGAGCGTCGCCATACTAACAATCGCCCCCGATGAACGTGCGAGGCTTCAAAACGCCCAGATGTACAGGACTTTGACGTGTCTCGCCGTCGGATTCACTTGCGTTTTCCCAGGTCGCGAAGGATGTCCGCAAGTGAACGGCCAGTTTCTTCCGTCGCGCGACGACGGAGTTCTTCGTTGAAGTTGGGCGGTTCAAAGCAGTAGGTCTTCGGCTTGGCGGGGCTGAAGTAGCCGAGCAACCGGCCATCACGTGTGCAGACTTGCATCGAACCATCGGCCTGATCAAGCTTCGTGGCCAGTTCCGCATCGACAAGCAAAATCGACATTGTAAATCCTCGTGAGTGATCGAACTGAATTCTACGCGATGCAGAAACGGATCGCCACCGATTCGCTTCGATATTCATTGTAACTCGATACGATCAGGCGATGCGTTGTTCCTTCATCGTGGCCCGACGAAGTCATTCGAGTTCGAGTCGCTCCAGTTCCCGGAGTCGGGCTTTCGCTCGTTTCCACAGTTCCGTGCCAACGAGAAGCGGTCGAGGGTAGCCTCTGGGCATCACGGACAGTGGGGATGGGTCCAAGGAACTGTCACTGGATGGTTTGGTCCATGCCGTCGCCGACCTTCTCCACCCAGCAGCGGACCGTGAGGCGAGGGCTACCGAACTCGTCACCGAGGTTGCCCACCGGGTCGCCGCGGTTGCTCAGCGAGGCGGGCTTGGCTTAATTGTGTTGACATCCTCTCAGCGGAAGTCGAAACTGCGTCATATTACGGAAATCGCGTACTTTCTAATGTAGTTGGCCTCGATGAGGCCGGTGAGGGTGCAATGGCGTCACAGCAATCGACCATCGATAGCCTGCTCGACTCGCTTTCGGGAGCCGGGCGGGTGACTGCCCGGAAGATGTTCGGCGAATATTGTGTCTATCTGGACGACAAGCCGGTTGCCCTGGTCTGCGACGACCGCCTGTACGTCAAGGCGACGGAAGCCGGTCGTGAGGTGATGCCGGGTCTGGCGGAGGAACCGCCGTACCCCGGAGCCAAACCGCACATGGTCATTCCGCTGGAAAGGTGGTCCGATCGCGAGACACTGTGCCAGCTCGTGCGGGCCACTTTCGAGGAACTGCCCCAACCCAAGCCTCGCAAAAAGCGGGCCTAGCAAGACGCAGTAGCAGGCCGGGGTTCCAATAGGCGGTCGGCAGAAGGAGATTACCAATGAAGCGCACACGCTGGATGATGGCGAGCCTCGCCGTGCTTCTACTCGCTGCCATGGGTGGCTGGGGGCTGAGCCGGAAGATCGACCGACCGTTGCCGCCGCCCCGTTTCGCTATCGTCGACGCCAGAGGGTACACGATCCTCTCGGCCGAACAGATCGTTCGCTACGACTGGTCGACGCACGCAATCACCCTTCAGCCGGGCACCTGGCTGTCTGTGTGGCCGGAGGACGGCGAAAACTACCATCACGGCATCCCATTCCTGGTCAAGGTGGACGGTGAGGTGTGCTATCGAGGTCTGCTCACGATTGCGGTGTCATCGGTCTGGCAAGATGGGCACGTGATCGACGTCTTCCAATTTGACGATTCGGAGGACGTGGTCAAGATCGAGTTCCGCGTATCCCCAGAGCATCCTGGCCCTCAGACCGACGCCCGCTCCGACGACCGCGTACGGGCCGCGCTGCATTCACTGGGCAAGCTCGCCGAGTGACCTTCGGGAGCAAGCAGCACCAACGGCAACAATTCGTTCGTTTCGCGCAAACGTTTTCTCCCGTCTTTCACATTTGGCAAACATTTGCATTCCCTGCTGAATAAGCCTGTTGCTCATGTATCACCGCGTGCCGAGGCAGTACAGCGTTTCTTGGCGTTGGCCGTTCGCTTTCTTCGCGACGCGCAGATAGACGCGGCCGCCGCAGATCGTTGGCGAGGCGAAGGTTTCGTCGCCGAGCTTGTTCTTGGCCACGAATGCGTAGCCTTTCGGTGAGGCTTCAAACAGGAATGTCACGCCCGATTCGTTCGTGGCGTAGATCGTGTCGCCGACCAGCACGGGGGACGCGGTGAAGGCCCCGCTCAGGCGTTCGCGCCAGACTTCCTTACCCGTGTCGCAACGCCAGCAGACGGCAAAACCATCGTCGATGACACCGTAGATGTGGTCGTCGCGCACGATCAGCGATGGCACGTATACCCGCGTCAGATTCTCCCACACGACCTTGCCCGAACCGTCGGCGGCCATCGCCGCGATGTGGTTCTTCGGGTAGCCGCCGGATGTGAAAATGTGTTTGCCGTCGGTGACGGTCGAAGTCACGCACTCGGTGGTTGCGCCTTTGGTTTCCCAGTGGACTTTGCCCGTCATCGGGTCGAGGCTCGTGACCAGATCGCAACCCGTCAGGATCAGTTGCTCTTTGCCCGCTGCGGTGAGAATCACGGGGGAAACATAGTTCGGCAGCTTGGGCCGCGCGTGCGACCAGACCACCGAACCGCTGACGCGATCGAGGCTCAACAACGTCATCGCCACTGCCGCGGTCCAGCCGTAAAAACTGTCCGGGAGCGTCGATTGCAGGCGTTGCTCGCCATCAAGGAATTTGCCGCAGGCAATGGCCGAAAATACGCCATAAACCAAGCCGGTC
>JAYSKW010001135.1:0-2674 GCA_043726085.1 Limnoglobus sp. | reverse complement strand
GAACTGTTACCCAGAGCAGCGGGCGGACGAGACGGCCACGCGGTCATGGAGAACGCCAAGTGAGCACGAACGAAATCGCCCCCGAGACGTGGGGTATATTGGCCGAATTTACAGACGCCGACGCACTCATCGCCGCGACGCGGAGTGCCCGCCTGGCGGGTTACACTCGGATGGACGGCTACAGCCCGTACCCCGTGGGCGAAGTCGCCGACGAACTCGGCTTCCCGCGTTCGGAGATCGGCGCGATCATGTTCATCGGCGGTCTCGTCGGTGCGACGATGGGCTTTCTCATGATGTCCTGGGTCAGCGTCGTCGATTACCCGCTGATTATCGCCGGGAAGTCGATGTGGTCGTGGCCGATGTTCATCCCGATCACGTGGGAACTCCTCGTGCTAACGGCATCGGTCAGCGGCGTGATTGGCCTACTCGCGTTGTGTGGCTTCCCGCAACCGTACCACCCGCTATTCAACGTCCCGAACTTCGCCCGTGCGACGCGGGACCGATTCTTCCTCGCGATCGAAGCGGTCGATCCGAAATTCGACCTTGCAGGCACTCGGGCGTTTCTCGCCGGGTTGAACCCTGCCAGCGTCGAGGAGGTGCCCGCGTGAGCCAGTCCCTCAGAATGAAATCGTTGACCGTTGCCATTCTGCTGGCCAGTGCCGTTACGGGCTGCCAACAGAAGATGGCGGATCAACCCGCGCCGCGCCCCTACGATGCGCACAACTTGTTTCCGAACAAGCAGTCGGCACGGTTGCTCGAACAGGGCACGATCCACATCGGCCAACTGCCCGCCGACGATCCGCTACTCGCGTGGCTGACGCCGAAGGGCAAGTCGCCGAGTGCATCGCCGGAGTGGAAAGCCGCCGTCGATCCGAACGGCCAGTCGGCTCCGTCGCCGGGCGCGCCGACCGAAGTGGCGAACTTCGTCGAAGAGTTCCCGTTCGACATGACCGAAGACGACCTGAAGCGCGGCCAACAGCGCTACAACATCTATTGCGCCGTCTGCCACGGGGCCGCCGGGCACGGGAACGGCAAGATCGTCGAACGCGGCTACCTGCGTCCGCCATCGTACCACACCGACCCTGCTGGCAAGGCGTTCGACTGGTCGACGGGCCACGCGCCGAAGACCGAAGAACGCACGAAAGACCTCGAATTGAAGCTCGGTTACTCGCGCGGCTTCTACCGCTACAAGATCCAAGTCCCGCTGAAGGATGTGCCCGTCGGGTACATCTACCAGGTGATTACCTGGGGTTACGGCGGGATGCCCGAGATCGCTTCGCAGGTTCCCCCAGCGGATCGCTGGCGGATTGCGGCGTACATTCGGGCGCTACAACTGAGCCAAAACTCGGCTGGGACCGGCGTGCCCGCGGATGTGACCGCCGCCGCCAAGAACACCGGCCCCGCCGCACCGCACAAGTAAGAACAGAGGCCCCCGTGAGCGAACGCCACAATCACGATTCAAATTACACCGCACCCACCGTCGACGTCGATCACGGCAAGCTGCGTCGCATCGCGCTCCTCGCTGCGGTCGTCGGCACCATCGCCTTCGTGGCGCTCGGCCTCGTTAACCTGACTGCGTACGGCGCGACGGAAGGCACGCACGAACACGGCCAAGAACACGGCGGAGTGCGCGACTTCTTCCTCACGTACCAAGTCGGGTTCATCTACTGGCTCAGCCTGCCCGTCGGCGGCATGACGCTATTGCTGCTGTCGTACCTCACGAGCGCAAGCTGGGGCCTCGTGTTACGCCGCTTCTTCCAGGCCGCCACCCGCACGTGGCCGATGATGGCCGTGCTGTTTATGCCCGTGGCCGCGAGCTTGTTCATGGGCGAAGAGTCGTCGTTCTGGTGGGCCGTCGAAGCCAAGGACATCGACTTCGTCAAAGACAACCAAGTCGCGATCGAGGAGATCGCGCACAAGCAACACATCTACCTGAATTGGCCGGGGTTCCTGGTGCGTGCGACGGTGGTGTTCCTGGTTTTCGGGCTGATTATGCGCGGAATCCGGAAGTGGTCGCCGAAGGCGGAAGACGAAGGCGATGAGGTTTACAAGAACAAACTGCTGATGCTCGGCGGGCCGGGCGTGGTTGCCTGGGCACTGCTTTTCACGGTTGGAATTACCGACTGGGTGATGTCGGTCGAGCCGACGTGGGCGTCGACGATGTTCCCCGTGGTGGCGGGCCTGAACTGCCTCCTGACGGCGTTCGCGTTCTGCACGTTCCTGTTCTACACCATCGTCGGCAAGAACCAGACCGTGCTCGACATCGTCAAGGATAAGTTCCGCATCGACATCGGCAGCCTGACGCTCGCCTTCACGATGATTTGGTCGTATGCCTCGTTCTGCCAGTTCATGCTGATCTGGGCGGGTAACATCCCCGAGGAAATCGGCTACTACAAGCGAAGGCTCAACGGCGGCTGGGAGTACATGGCGTACGCGCTCATGATTATCCACTGGTTCCTGCCGTTCATCATCTTGCTGTTCCGCGAAGTGAAGACCGACCCGCAACGAATGCGGAAACTGACGATGATGCTGTTGGCCATCTGTGCCATCGACGTGATCTGGTGGATCGTGCCGTCGTACCCGCACGTCAACGGCTATCTGCACGTGCCGATGGCGATTGCCGCCGTCGTCGGCATCGGCGGAATCTGGGGATTGTCGTTCACGAAGGAACTGG
>JAYSKW010001134.1:0-8473 GCA_043726085.1 Limnoglobus sp. | reverse complement strand
GGTAGTTCTTCGAGTCGTAGCAGCGTGCGCATCAAATAAACCTCTGTAAGCCAAGTCTATGCCAGCCCCGCGTCGATAGCAACAGCGATTTGTCAGATTTTTTAGCGGTCGATACTTCGCAAGTCACCATATCCTTGTCGCATCGGGTACGACGAGTTGTGTTGTGCCCAATATTTTTCGAACCACGGCAACGTTTTCACGATCATTGGCCCGAAGCCACCCGCACCCCAATCGAGGCGGCTCTGTATCGTAAACTGGGTTTTGCCCTTCGTGAATTTCAGTGCGATCGGTGGTACGGCATCCCACACCGCGAGTTCTTTGTCCGTCCATGCCGACAGGTTCATACCCACAGGTGGCGTGGCCGAATCCGGTTCGATGATGACGAGTTTTAGCAATCGGACCTTGCCGAGCGATTCCCCGCGTGCGAGTCCTGCTGGCGTCATCACCGCGACGATGCTTGCATTTTCGATGGTTGTAGCTGGGGTCTGTGACCCCGGTGTTGTAACGAGCGTTTTCGTGGGGCTGGCCTGCACGCAGTTCGCTACCCACTTGCGATCCATACCGATTGCGATCATCATTCCGTTGCGGGCGAAATGAACCGCTCCGAGGCTTGATTGCGTCGAAGACACTTTCGTTCCCGCGATCGTCTCCGTAGACACCGTCGGGGCGATTTTTGCCGCGTCGAGCAGTTGCAGCCACTTCGGCAATGCTGCTTCCCAGTCTGCCCCGGATGGCTCATCGTTGAGGTGCAACACGAGTATGGGTAAGGCCATCGCGCCGATGGGGATCTCTTGTTTGGGCGGCACGACGAGCGTGATTTGCTTTAAGCCCGGCAGCAATTTCGCGAGGATCGGCAGCCCGACTTTCTCCGCCTCGGCGACCCAATCGGACGGCAACTTGCCGACCTCGCCGCGTGCCTTCACGATCGCATCTGCAATGGCTAGCGTCGCTGTCACCCGCTTGTCAGTCAGCGGCATCGCAACGCCGACCGTGAGTGCCGATGGTTTCGCCAAGTTCGGAAACGTGGGCGACGGGCTGGCGGCATCAAGAAAATCGAGCAACACACTGCGTTCGGTGGGGTGGATCGCACCGTTGACCGTGAATTCGATTCCGTCGAGGCGGATTCGGAGCGAGCCGTGGATCTGCGGCACCGCTCGCGCATTCAGCACGAATTTCGCGTAACCCAGCCAGTTGCCATCGACGAACTCATGCTTTGCTTTTCGCGTTTTATCGAGAGCCGCAACGAGTTCGGGCGGACGCACAAAGAAGCCGATCCCCGCAGACCGCTCGACCGGGAAGCCGTTCGACTTCGCGAGATTGTTCGCACTCGGTTTGCGGAACCGCATCAACAACTCGACCACGGCGGCTTTGTTCGAACCGAACGCGAACAAGCCGGGGGTGTAAGCGTACGTCGCTTCAAGTGGGCCTTCGGTCGGCTTGGGGTTTTCGTACGGCAGCGGTTTCCCTTCCTGATCCATCACAATCGGCGGCGTGCCCCGCTGTTGAAAAATCGCCACGCCCTCGACGGTATCGATGCGACGAATCGATACGTCCGACGCAAGATAGCCGCGAATCAGCAAGCCGGTTGCGTAGCTGTCGCCCGTTAGTACGGCCCCCGCGACTATCGGCTCGTGGGCTTTCGTGAATCCGCACAGCCCGATGCCCGCACCGTGAAAACGCTTCAATTCCAGCTGAAATTCGGGCGATGCCACCAACGATGCGATGCCGAGATTCGTCTGGCCCGCGAACAGGCCCGGTTCGCGAATCGCATCGCGGCGGTCGTGGACTGCCTTCAATGTGTCGACGAATGGCGTACCCTGCACGAGTGCCGCGAGTGTCTCCGCGATCGCCCCCGGCGAGCGCACCTCGGCATACGCGAGTGTCGTTTCCGGGAACAATTCCGCCACGTCGCGGACCTCGGCACGGAGGTTCGCACTCGCGGAAAACAACAGAATTGTCAGCAGCCCACGGTTCAAGAATGCACCTATTTGACGGGTGGCGGATCGCTACGCAAGTACGCGAACAGATCGCAAACCTGGGCATCCGAGAGCGCATCGAGGAGTTTCTCCGGCATCAACGAAACGGCAGTCGGCTTGATTTCGTCGATGTCGGCTTTCGCCAAGACGATCTTACGATTTTGGGCATCGAGCAGCGTCATCGACTCCGCATTCGCCTCAAGTACCAACCCCGACAGTTTGCGGCCATCGAGCGTCGTCGCGATATGCTGCACGAATTCGGGGCGAACGAGCGCACTCGGGTCGATGATATTCGCGAGCATATACCCGACATTTTTGCGATCCGCCGCCGTCAGTTCGGGGCCGATCTTATTGCCTTCGCCATGCAAAACATGGCACGCCGCACACTGCTGTTTGAACAAAACTTTCCCCGCCACCGCATCGCCTTTACCACGGCTGATCGCAACGCCGAGCCACGAGATGCGCGCCTGTTTCTCGCCGGGTGTGGCGGGGCCGACTTTGCCGTAATGTTTCTCAGCGAGTTTCGCAATCGCTGGATCGTCGAACGACATCGCCGTGCGAACTTGCTCGGTGGAAATGTCCGTCGCGGGGATGACTTTCGCTTCGACTTGCGCGAGCAACAACAGCGTCCAACTCTTTCGCGCAATCAGCGACTGGATCGCCCGCTTCTTCAGCGCGGGGGACCATTTCGCGTAACCTTGCACGATCGCTTGCCCGATGCTTGCATCATCGAATGCTTCCAACGCAGGCAGAATCGCGATGCGCAGCGGGTCCGATGTCGAGGATTGAAGCATTTCGAGGAACGCGGTTTTGGCTTCCGTGTCGCGAACCTGGCGAAGCAACTCGATCGCCGCGATTCGATCGGGTATCGGCTTCGCGCTGTACGTGGCCATGTTGCGAATCGCGGTGATGGCTTCGGTATCGCCGAGCCGCGCGAGAATCGTTCGCGTTCCCACGCTCGCCGGAATTCGCTTGAGTTCGGCTAACAGTTCCGGTGCAACGCGGTCGCTACGGCCGCCATCGAGCGATGCAGAAATGCCACTCAAAACGATGTCGACGCGGTTCCGCGGGTCCGCTTCGCGCAACAACACCACGAGCCGTTTCTGACCATCGGGAACGTCGTTGGCCATCAATCGCCGCGCGATGTTTTTAACCAGATTGCCATCGTATATTGGCGTCGTGCGAATGAGTTCGAGTGCCAAGTTCATGGCGGGCACGGGGTCGTTCGCGAGTTGGCTTTCGACGGCCCACCACTTCAGCAACGGCATCCGCGGGTCGGGCTGCACGCCTTTCGCCTTCATGAGCGCCGTCACGACATTCACCGCCACCGACGCCGATACTCGCTTCGCACTGCACGCCAGTTGCACTCGGACAACCGCACTCGTTTCCCGCATCGAAAGTTGTATCCAAGCATTTGCCGTGGCAGCATCAATCTTCATTTCGTCGCCAACGAGGCGCACCGCCCACGCACGCACATGCTCGTTTGAGTGCGATAACAGGCTGTTCAAATATATGGTGTCTGTACCACCACTCGTATACAGTGCCCACAACGATTCGAGTGCGATCAGCGAAGTCTCGGTGGCGATCGTTTTCTTCAAGATCGGGTCAGTATTCGCGTCGGCACGATCTGTCAGTAATCGACGCGCTTCGCGCCGCCAACTGGCGTTAGCGTGCTTCAGCAGTGCGAATAGTTCCGCACTCGTTTTCTTGCGCAAATCGAACGTCGGAAAGTTTGCGGTGCCTGTATATTCGATCTTGTAGATCCGCCCGTTGGTCTTGTCCCAACTATCGATCGGATCGAGGTGGGCCGCCCGTTTGTCGTACCAATCGGCAACGTAAATCGAGCCATCGGGGCCTAGCATGAGGTCCACCGGTCGATGCCAAGTGTCATTCGCAACCAGCAAATCGCCACCGTGGCTGTTTTTGAATGTGCCACCATCGGCCGTGAACTTGTGCCAGTATACTGCATTCGATAATAAGTTACCTGCAATGTACTGATCGTGCATCTCGGTGGGGTATGTGTCGCCCTGATAGATCACGCCACCACACGTCACGTGGCCACCCTTAAAGTTCGCGTGGGGGACGTGCTCGAAATAGCCATATGTATGAGCATTGTGTAGCGGGCCATGTTTGGTGAAACCTTTCACATAATACGCGCCTTGCACTTGGTGCAAACACGCGGATCGGCCGTCGTTCGTGCCCGCGATGGCATTGCCGTGCTTGTCGAAATCGAGGCCATACGTGTTGCCTCCGCCCTCGGCGAATAGCTCGAAACGCTTCGAAATCGGGTGGTAACGCCAGATGCCTTGCTGGAACTCGATCGGGTTCGGCGTGCCACCGGGGTTGACGATTTTGGCTGTCACGGTGCTGCCATGTGCCCCATACAACCAGCCGTCTGGCCCCCATTGCAACGAGTTGGCGTACGAGTGGGTATCCTCCATGCCGAAGCCCGTTGCCAACACATCGGGAGTGTCGGTATCCGGTACATCGTCGCCATTTTTATCGGGGTAGAAAAGCAAGTATGGCGGTTGCACGACATACACGCCGCCGCGCCCGATGCAGAAGCCGGTGGCCATGTTCAGCCCCGTCAGAAAGTCGTGGCTTTTGCGATACACGCCGTGTGCGTCGGGGTCCGAAAGAATCGTAATTCGATCAACGCCCTTTGGCCCCTTCGGCGGCGGCTCGGGTACGCGATCCCAAATCGTGCGCAGATACTGATCTTGCTTGATCGCCTTTAAACCCGCCGGGTTCGGATACTGCATGTATTGCAGCACCCACAACCGCCCGCGTTCGTCGAACGACATACTCAACGGCTGGCGGATCATCGGCTCAGTCGCCACCGCCCGCACAGTGAACCCCGGCGGCAACGTCATCCGCGCAACGGCTTCCGTAGGCGAAAACCCTTGCCCGAAAGCGAATTGCGAGAGTGCGAGCATCGATAGAATTAGGATCGGTTTCGACAGCATCATCGGATCGATCTCAGGAGCACAACACGTCCGCTAAGTGATAAGCCCCATATTACGGCATCCGCCGCCGTGCCTGCAACAATCGATTCCATACCCGTCGCGAAATGCGTCGACATTCCTCAGTAGAATACGCGAAGGTTTTACTTCACTCGCGACGAGGACTGACACTTTGCTTACCGTACGCGGTTTGTGGTGCTTGATCGTTGCCGGGGCAGTGACCCTGATCGGGCTGACGACGATCGGCGTCGAGCACCCCATCGTTGCGATCCTCGGAATCACGTTGATTGTTTGGTATCTCGTCGAGAGATTGTTGTTTACGCTTCGCTTCCGTTCGACGCTCGGGAAGATCGATGTCGTGCGAGAGGTTCTGCAAAATGGCCGCGTCGTATCGAACGCCTGGTCGGGGGTCGCCTGTACCATCCGCGTGACGGTGACGAATCGTGGCAAGGCGAGTTGGCCGCTCGCGATCGTTATGGATCGCCCACCCGAAGCGCGCAAGATTCGCGGTGGTCGCACAGAACAAACGGTCGAATTTCGCCCGAACGAGCCGACGGTAATCGAATACGAACTCAAATCGTCGGGGCCGGGCATCTATCGTTTTGAAGGCGTGGAAATTCGTCTCGCCGACCTCGCGGGGTTCTTTTACAAGCGGATCTTCCTGCGCCGCCCCGTCGATGTCTTAATCCTGCCGCCGCTCACCGATAGTGAAGGGAAACAGCGTGCCGACAAGCGCTTCAACGTGCTTCCGCCGCCCGGTATCCATCGACTGCGAAGACCGGGGAGCGGCAGCGAACTATTGGACTTGCGCGATTACATTTCCGGCGATCCACCGAAGATGATCGCGTGGAAAGCATCCGCGAAGAAGGACAAGCTCATTACGAAGGAACTCGAAAGCGACATCCCCGTTCGCTGCACGCTGTTCCTCGACACCTCGCAAGCGATGCGGCTCGGCCCCGTCGGCGAAACGCCACTTTGCCGCCTATCGGAAGTCGCTTCGAGCATCGCGCAAGCCGCCGCCGCCAACCGCGACCTCGTCGGGTTGACGCTATTCGACGAAGAAAAATTCGACGTCCTACCCGCCGCACGGAACACCGTTCACACGATCCGGCTCCTCGGTAAACTCGCGGAAGCATCAGCCCAGCGACCCGACCCCGGTGGGCAACAAGTGAAGCCGATAGCCCGCATCGCCTACCCGCTCGCGCAAGAATTGTACCCCGACCTGTTCGACCGCAGCATCAACTCGCAGCCGTGGGGGCTATTTTGGAAACCGTTACTCGATACGCGCTGGGGATGGATCGCGTGGATTCCCGTACTGTTTTGTTTGATAATGAGTTTACCAGGGGTGCTGGCGATTCATTTTTGGATGTTCGGTTCAATCCCAAAGAGTCTTGCGGGAATACTGCCAAATTACTTTGACTACATGAGAGCTTGTTCGCGAATCGTACTTCAGATGCCTGGAACAAGTTACCGGTTGGTCAACTTGGTGCTGTTTTTAGTCGGCTCCCTTCTGATTATTTATTGGCCCATTTCACTAACTGTCCTCGTCTGGTTCATTCACGGCATTCGTGGTTTCTTTTCGCCGCACGCACCAATTCGACGGAGGCGCAAACAACTCGGGGCGATCTTCACGTTACTCGATGGTGGCACACCCGCGACGGTCGAACGCTACATTCACGACGATGAATTTTTCGCGGTACGGGCAGGGCGATTTCTCGCCGATCATCACGTCGAAGTTCCGGTCGCACTTTACGACGGCGATGGCCGTTATCGTTTCCGCAGCGAATCGAAAGCGGAGGTGCTGCAAAGTGCGTTACTCGGTGCGGTTTCGCGTGCAAGGGATAACGAATTGTTCGTGATCCTTGCGGACCTCACCGAACTCGGCGACGACATAGCTGCGGTGTTGAAAGCGGTGCGGGTGGCTCGCAGTCGTCATCACCATGTAATGGTCATCGTGCCGTGGCCGAGCGATGTGCCCGTTGCGGATCCGGGGCAAGCGGCGTCAATCGACCCGATGGAAATGTTACGGGTGGCGAAGCTCGTGCAGATCGCGCTCGTACGCGGGTATCGACAGCGTTACGAAAAACTGCAAAAGGAACTCGTGCGCGTTGGAGCGACCGTACTGCGAGTGACAGATCGTGATCCGATCCGCGCGATTCTCGACCGGCTCGATCGCGTTCGCGGCGCGAGGAGTCGCCGATGACCAATCCCAACAGTTACCAAGCGTACTTAAAAGTCCTGCTCGACGAGCGGGTTCGCGGCTACGTGATGGTGGCGGGGTGCGCGTTAATTTCGGTGTTCGTGATCCAATTGAGCACCGGTTCGCTGATAGCGGGTGGCATCCCGATGCTGATCGGCATCGTGGCGATGATGCTGCGTTGGACGGCGATGCCGGGGTTCTTCGTGGTCGCCGTGGCGTACCTTGCTGTCAATCCGTTCGGCGTACCGATGTCACGATATTCGGATGGGCCTTCACGGTTATTGTCGTCGTCGTTTTCGCCGTTCGATATGCTTCTCGTCGCGGCCGTACTCGTATACCTTCACGCGCAGTTTCGGGTATACAGCCTTGCCCAACAGGCGTTTCCCGATGAACGAGTGAAGGCGGCAAGATCGAAACGAGATTCACTCGACCGTCGTCCGCCGCGACTCATTTCCGAAAACGAACTCTTAATGATGATCCTGTTCGCGCTCGGTACGACGATCGTTGGGCAATTTATCTGGCTACTCATCACGCAGTTAGAAGTCGATTCCAAAGTCTTTCCGCCGATCCGACTCCGCCGATTTACAATCGATCGGATTCGACCAGACCTTTTCAATGCCGCAGTCAGTCGGTCCTTACTGTTCGCGCTCGGCTTAGGCAGTTTAGTGGGACTCTTGCGATTCGTGCTCTGGTATTGGCAAATTCGCCAATGGAACCGCGAAGAAGCAAAGCTGCTACTTCTGGACACCGGTTGGCAAGAATCGCGTCGTGAATTTTCTCGTATCGAAACCTGGCGCGCGGCGCGCATTGTCGATCAGCGCAATCCGGGCGAGCGGTGGAGACGATTCAAGAAGATGGGCAAGCGGGTCTTTAACGTGCTGTTTTTCGGCTTCGTTGGCATCTGCGTGCTGATGTTATTTCTGGCGTACTTTATCATTCGCTAACGATACGGAGTGACTTATGACGTTCTGGTTACGCGAAGTCGCAGGCTGGTTGTTGATCGTTCTCGGCCTCGCGTCGTTCGGCGAGGCTTATCTGTTTGCATCCGCGAAGCGGGTCTTCACGGCGGGACCGATGATCGTCATTGGCTTCGTATTGTTTCGCGGCGGCCTGCACCTCATCAAGGTCGCTACAGCAGTGCGAGCGAGCCAAGAAGCGGTGCCGGCCATGGCACAACGCACGGTGCGCCGCGTCGGCAAAGCGAAGACGAACCCCGGCCAGCCAAAGCGATCCGTGATTCCCGGTACGAACGGCACGCGCCAAGCCACAGAGGCCGAGTGACGTGTTACACAGAACTGTCTGAAATTAACTTCCCGGTTTGATGGGTATGGCAC
>JAYSKW010001133.1:0-1423 GCA_043726085.1 Limnoglobus sp. | reverse complement strand
CATCGTGCAGATCACCGCCAGCGGCCCCGAAGGCATATCCCATACGTGGCCGTTGCTCTCGGATCGGCACACCTATCGGCAACTCATTCACGCGAAGGCGAGCGATGTCGTCTCGGTACCGTACCTCGGTAAGTTGAACGAACCGACGCGCGAAGAACTCGCACTGTTCGAGGTCCAAGGCAACACAATTCGCGCCGATCGATTCGAAGCGATCGCGATACAGAATGGTACGATCGAACTGCGGAAACTGGCACCTGGCGACTACGATTTGTACTTGAAAACCAGCGGCGAAAAGATCCGCATCCGCGTGGTGACCGGCGACTTATTGAACGACCACGTCCTCGGCGCGATGCGGCACCTCGAAATCGCGGCGCTCAAAGCGGTGCAGATTCGCGACATCGTCGCCGACGCAGAGAACATCACGATTCGCCTCACCGATTACTCGAAGTTCACCCGCGTTCACGTCTATGCCACGCGCTACCATCCGGAGTTTTCCGCGTTCGCGGACTTCAGCCGAGTCCGCGGCATCGAGCCGAGCGGCGTCTATCCGGGCCGCACGGAATCGGTCTACCTCACGGGGCGAAACATCGGCGATGAGTATCGGTACGTGCTCGATCGCCGCGGCATGAAAAAGTACGCGGGGAACATGCTCGACCGCCCGCAGTTGCTGTTGAACCCGTGGGCGATCCGCTCGACGGACACCGGCGAGCAACTCGCGGCCGGCGGGGAAATGTTCGGCGCGAAAGGCGTGGCCCCAGGTAGTATGCCCGCACCCGCCGCGCCGGTAATGGCCAAGAGTATGCAAGATCGCGGACTGGGTGGCCCAACTGGTGCGTTTGCGAACCTCGATTTCCTGATGGATTCGTCGGCGGTCGTCGTGAATCTGTTACCCGACGCGAACGGAGTCATCGTCGTCAAACGCAAGGAAATCGGCCCGCACGCGATGATCCACGTCGTTGCCATCGACCCGATCAACACGACGTACCGCAGTATTAGTCTGCCCGAAATGCCTGCAAACTTCGTCGATTTGCGCTTGCTCACGGGCCTCGACCCGACGAAGCACTTCACGCAACAGAAGCAAGTGACAGTGCTCGCCGCCGGTCAGGCGTTCACGCTGCAAGATGTCGCGGGGAGCCGTTTCGAGAATTACGACAGCTTGGCAAAAGTCTACGCGCTGTATTCGACGCTGTTGCCCGATCCCAAAGTCGCCGAGTTTTCGTTCGTTCTCACGTGGCAGAAATTGAAGATCGAGGAGAAGCGAACGCTGTACTCGAAGTTCGCTTCGCACGAACTGAATTTCTTCATCAGCAAGAAAGACCCCGACTTCTTCAACGCGGTCGTGAAGCCGTACATCGCGAACAAAAAGGACAAGACGTTCGTCGATGATTACTTGCTCGACCGCGATCTGGGTTCGTATCTGCAA
>JAYSKW010001132.1:0-1078 GCA_043726085.1 Limnoglobus sp. | reverse complement strand
AGAGATCGTCGCTTCTTCGTTTTGTCGCGGCAGGTATTTCTTCTCGACCTGGATCGTCACGCGGACTTGTGCGGTCTGTTCATCGAGGTCGAGCGCCGTGACTTCGCCAATGCGAACACCCGATTTTCGCACGGGCGTGCCGGGTGCCAACCCCGGCGCTTCGCTGAACAGGACGACGTACGTGGTGCGGTTCGAGAACAATTTCGGGGCACCGCCGAACAAGAACGTCAGACCGGTGAACCCGGCGATGCCGAGCGCGACGAATGCACCCAACCGAAGTTTCGTCTTTCGATCCGCCATGGCAAACTCCTCACGATGCGGTCAAATAGCCTTCGACAAACTCGCGCACTTTCGGGTCGGCCGCAAGTTTCAAACTCGCAGGCGTACCGTCGTAAATGATCTGCGTGCCGCCTTCGGTCAGGCGGCTCAGCGGGGATAACATCACGACGCGGTTCGCCACTTTGAAAACTGTGCGCAGTTCGTGCGTCACGACGATGCTCGTCATCGCGCGGCGTTTTCGCGCTTGCAGAATGAGGTCGTTAATCGTCTCGGTCATGATCGGGTCGAGTCCCGTCGTCGGCTCGTCGTACAGCATCACATCGGGGTCGATCGCAAGTGCCCGTGCCAGCCCGACGCGCTTCCGCATTCCGCCGGAAAGCTCTGCGGGCATTTTCGTCTCGACATTCGCTGAAAGGCCCACGTCACCGAGCCGTAACCGGACGCTGTCGGCTATCTCGCGTTCGGTCAGCCCGCCTTTCGCACGCAGGCCGAACGCGATGTTGCCGAAGACGTTAATACTGTCGAATAGTGCCGCACTTTGAAACAAGTACCCGACCCGCAACCGTAGCGCGGTGAGGTCGCGATTCGCCATCGTTTTCAACGATTTACCATCGATTTCCACTTCGCCTACGTTCGGCATCAGCAGACCGACGATCATCTTGAGCAGGCAGGTTTTCCCGCAACCGCTCTCGCCGATGACTGCCACCGTTTCGCCACGGTGAATGTCGAGGCTGAGATCGCGTAATACCTCTTGCGTGCCGAACCGGACGGTGGCGGCACGAATGCGAATCACTGCGGC
>JAYSKW010001131.1:0-2054 GCA_043726085.1 Limnoglobus sp. | reverse complement strand
TTCACTCCTGCCACCTTCGACGCCATCTTGGCGACTTCATCGGGCAACGGTGTTCGCTTATATCGGTACACACCATCGCCGAAGGAAAACTCATCGTCCTTGTCCGCTCGGTACTGCTCGGACATGCACAACACGAATTTGCCCGGCATCTGCTTCTTCAATCGTTTGTACAAATTCTCGATGTCCACTTTACGCCAGAAGCCGATGATTTCGACGAACACTTCTTTGCCGGATGCCGGATCAGTCAGTTTGAAGTCGGGAACCCAGACGCCATCGGCAAGCGACACCGGATTCGGATCGGCGGCGATTCGCCAGCCGGTCACCTTCGCCGCGAAACTGTCCGCGAATTGCTGCAATTCCGGCGGCGTATAAACGCCGAAGTCTTTGAGATGCGACCTCAGCCCATCGGTGGCCGAGAGCGCGAACGATTTCTCCTTGCGCTCGGTGCCCCAGCGAATACTCGCCTGGAGGTCGAACGCCTTGCAGTGCAGGAGCGTGGGGAGGAACTGCGCGAGTTGGAGGCCGTATTTGTTGGTGGCCGAGAACAGCGACAGCGGACCGTCGAGCTTCAAGGTATAGGAATTGTTGGCGGACTCGTGAATGGTACAAATCAAGCGATGGAATTTGACCTGTCGAAACAGTTGTCGAAAGCGGGCGGGCGTCTCGCCCCAGATTCGCACTTCCATCGCCGTACACTTCAACAAGATGGATTGCGCCAGCGCGACGTTGTAACGGTGGATCAAGAATTCGGGTGTGCAGTCGTCGAATTTCAGTACGCGCTTTTCATCTTTCAAATCCGCGAAGAGTCCCTTCTCGATCAACACCGGTTCGAAAGCGAGTTCCAGCCCGACTTTAGCGATGACGGCCATTCGATCGAACGGTTGCCTCGCTGCGGCGGCTTCGACCCGGTGCATCGCAGCGGCGCGAAACACGGCTTCCCGGATCGTGTCCGGCGGGAACTCGGAATTCACCTCGAATTCGCTGCGATCTTCGAGCAAATCCGCGAGACCGCGAGGAACGAGGGCCGGCTGACCTTCACCGATGACTTCGTTGAGGTCTTCGTAGATTTCGCCGCGAGTGCGACCCGGTGCGGCGCGAAAGCCGAGCAGCAACTGTTCCGCGAGACCGAGCCAGCCACCGTGGTTCGGGTCGAGGTAGTGCGGGATCAGTTTGTTCTTCGCGAACTTCACGCGAACGAGATTGCCGGTGAGCATGTTATTGGAACGCCCGATGTTGTCTTCTGCGATCGCTGACAAATTCTTCCACTGTGCCGCGCGAGATCGCTTCGTACAGCACAGCCTGTTTATCTCCATATTTGCGCAAGATGCGGCCGAGGCGTTGCACGTTTTCGGTGGTGCTGCCGGTGCCGGAGAGAACGATGCCCACGTTCGCCGCCGGTACGTCCACGCCTTCGTTCAACACCTGGCAGGTCACCACGACCGAGTATTCGCCGCTATGGAATTTCTCCAGTATCGACTTTCGTTCCTTGGGTCGAGTCTGATTCGTCATTGCGGGTACGAGGTACTCGCGGGCAATTCGATAAACCGTGGCGTTGTCCGCCGTGAAGATGATGATGCGATCGGTCGCGTGTCGATGGAGCATTTCTTCGAGGAATTTGAACTTGCCGCTCGGTGCTTGCATGATGCGTTTCTGTTCGCGGAAGGCCCGGGCCGCGGCCCATCCTTCGGGCGACTTGCTCGCTTCGAACAGAAATTTGCGAAAGCCGTCCGGCCCGGACATGTTGATGCCGCGCATCGAGACGAACTGTTTGTACGATTCGCGGCACTGTTCGTAGCGTTGCTGCTCTTCCGGGGTGAGATCGATGAACACGCGGCGAGCCTCATACGGTGCGAGGAATTCGCCCGCGTCGTTGATGTCGAGACGATACGCCATCGGGCCGATGAGTTCGAACAGCAATTCTTCGGCACCATCGGCGCGTTCGGGTGTTGCCGTGAGGCCCAGGCGAAACGGGGCGAGACCAGCATTCGCCGCTTCGGAATAGCTCGGCCCCGGTAGGTGATGGCACTCATCGAATATCACCAGGCCGAAACGGT
>JAYSKW010001130.1:0-1544 GCA_043726085.1 Limnoglobus sp. | reverse complement strand
GCGGAAAATGTCGGCAACGGTCAACGGTTGCTCGTCCTTCGCGGCCTTTCGGGCGATGTCTTGCACGCGGCGCAGTGTGGCGGGGTCGAACAGTTCGGATAGCGCCACTTGTTGAATACCTAGGATGCGATCGTTCAGCGGGAAGTCCACGCGCCGCACCGAGGCATCGTTCCCCCAATGCAACCAGCGGTTCGGTGCGAGTTTCCGAAGGAGTTCCGGCGGGAAGTCGAACGGCTTGTCGGTCAGCACGTTTTCTTGAAGGAATTTCAGTGCTTCCTTTTGCTTGGCCGCCGACACCGGCACGAACGGGTCGCGTGCGTTGGCGTCGCCCTTATGGTCGCGGTACATCGCTTCGCCACCGACGAAACTCGCCGCCAACGCCGACGCATTCCCGTACTGGCCGAGCAGTCGAGAGAATGCCACGCGGACTTTCTGATAGCCTTCACCGTTCTCGACGATCTTGTCCGCGAGTTTCGGCATCAGGTCTTGCGCGACCTTCATACGATCTTGAGCGAACTTCAACGGATCGCTGCCCAAGTCCCATTGGTTGATGAGCGGGTCCGACGACGCAATCAGGTCTTCGTCGGTGCCGTAGATCAAGTTCGGTTCGGCGGCCCGCGATGCGATCTTCAGCAACTCCGGTAATTCGCCTTCGGTGCTGCCACCCAGCGGGCGGTACGCATATTCGACCGCCCAGTAGTCGTACGGCCCGATCGTGGTCGTGAAGTAGTCGCCCTGCTTCACGCCCTTCGGCGCGATGTTCGCGGGGTTGTAGTCCATCACCGAGCCAACCAGCCCCTGTTTGCGGGTCATCGTCGTATCGTGGAGTTTGTCGTTGGGCAGCATCGTGCTGGCCTTGAAGTTGTGCCGAAACCCGAGCGTGTGCCCGACTTCGTGCATCACGGTTTCCTTGATCGCTTGCTGCAACAGTTCGTCGGGCACCTTGTCACCGTCTTTGGTATCCAGCATCGAATGCAACGCGGCGAGGCCAAGTTCGCCCGATTTGTGCGATGAGCACTGACAGTAACCGTGCCGCAACGCTTGCAGTTTCTGCCGCAGTTCCGCTTCGGGCGTCAGTTCGGTGGCACGTTCGTTCCACGCTTGGCCCTTAGGCAGTTCCTTGAACCGGGCGAACGGGTCGGTCGGGATCATCCACCCGCGGCGGCCGGCCTGAATGTCGCTCGCCGGTTCCATCGCTTCGCCGCGCTCGTTCCGCATCATGCGGTATTCGGCTTTGTTAAACCGAACCATACTCGCATCGAACAGGATGTCCGCATCGATGATCTCGCCCGAAATCGGGTTGACGCGGGATGGCCCGATGGCGAAGCTTTGCTCGTTCGTCACCCAGCGAAACGTGGCATACGTGATGTCTTCGGGGTCGAAATCTTCGCCCTCTTGTTGACGCACTTCAATCGCGTCCCGGAAGCCGATCTTCTCGAACGCTCTGTTCCATTCGAGGATGCCTTCGCGCACGGCTGCACGATACTCATCGGGCACGCTGTTCTCGATCCAGTAGACGATCTTCTTCTTCGGTGCCGCGAGTT
>JAYSKW010001129.1:0-5204 GCA_043726085.1 Limnoglobus sp. | reverse complement strand
GATAAATCACACCGAGCGCATGTTGCAGTCGCACTTTCTCGCCGACTCCATCGATGTCGCCGAAGTCGAATAATCCCTCGCCGACGAGCGTCGTCACACGCCCTTCGCCGCCGAGTGGCACTTTGCGAATCGCGCTCACTTCGCTGTCGGCCACATAGAGGAACTTGCCATCGGTGGCGAGGCCCGAAGGTTGCGCGAACTGGGCGGCGTACAGCGGGCCATCTTTGATATTCTCGCGGCCACTACCGGCGTACGGCTTGATCTTCTTCGTGTCGAGTTCCATCGTCCAGATCTGGTGGTGCCCCGCCATCGCGATGTACAATTCGCGGCCAATCACCAGCAAATCCCATGGGCTATTCAAGCCGATACTCGTCCCGGTAATCGCCTGATCGAGACGCCGATTCGTGGCATCGCCCTCTTGCGTTCCGGTGCCAGCCACGGTGCTGACAGTCTTCGTTTTCAGGTCGATGGCACGAATGCAGTGGTTCTTGCGGTCGGCCACGTAAAGCGTTTCGCCGTCGAGTGCCATGCCTTGCGGGTCGTCGAATCGGGCGACATCGAAGGCCCCATCGGTACGCCCCGGTGAGCCGGTACCGACGATGTCGATCTTGTTCCCGGCAAGGTCGGTAATGACGATGCGATGGTGCGTACTGTCGGCGATGAACAAGCGGTTGGTCTTGCCATCCGCGTGGACTTTCCCAGGGAAGAACAACGGTGTGTCTTTGGTTTCGCGGTAGCGAATCAGGTCGAAGCGGAGTGGCTTCTCGTCGAGTGTGCCCTTGGCCTTCGCGTCCTTGACGAGCTTGCCGATGATTTTGTCGAGGAGGTCGAAATTGCCTTCGCCCGAAGCATGACCGAGGAACTTGCCTTCCGTGTCGACGAGGGCCACTGTCGGCCACGAACTGACGCCGAATCGGTTCCAGATCTTGTGTTCGGCATCGTTGACAACCGGGTGTGCGATCTCGTAACGCAAGATCGCCTGACGGATACTTTTCGTGTCCTTTTCGTTCTCGAACTTGGCGGAGTGGACGCCGATGACGACGAGTTCGTTCGGGTATTTCTTTTCGAGTTTCGCGAGGTCGGGCATCACGTGAATGCAGTTGATGCAGCACAGCGTCCAGAAATCGAGCAGGACGACTTTGCCTTTCAAGTCTTTCATCTTGATCGGGCCGGCGGTGTTCAGCCAAGCGATGCCGCCATCGAGTTCGGGGGCGGGCTGCGGTTCGCGTTCGGACTTCTCGTCGTCGGCTTTTTTCGTCGGTTTCTCTTCCTGGCGAGCATTTACCGACGATGTGGAGTACACCAGTCCCGCGATGATCCCAATCATCGCGAACAGGGTAACCGTAGCGAGAATCCAGGGGCGGCCAACGGTCAACGGTTGTTCGGGTTCGGACATCGTCAGATTCTCCACAGGTGGGACGGCCTTCTCGAAATCAATCTTACCCAATCGCCATCCTATTTCATACCACAACGCAGGCAGAATCTTAATCGAGATCACGATAGGAAGCCCTGATGCAAATCCGATTCTTGGCGTTGTTGTTGCTGACCGGGTGTGCGCCAGTTGTTGCGCCAACGCCGACCGTTGCGGAAGTCGAAATTCCGAAGCCCGTTACTCGTGCAAAATCTGCGTTGAAAGAACCACCGCCGACGGCCAAGAACTTCGTCTTCTCGAATGCGCCGAACGACCCGGCGCGGGTGCCGACGGTGCGTGCGCTGGACTGGCCGTTGTTTCATGCGGCGGCGTCGGTTTGGGGAAGCACCGGGCGCGATCACCGGGGGCGAATTTATTTCGGAGTTTCCTGCGATGGTGCGGACAATCTCTCGGCCCATCTCTTCGAGTTCGACCCCGAAACGGGCAAGTCGATCGACATCGGTGGCGTCGTCGAGAATCTGACTCGCCTGAACCTCGCGAAACCGGGCATCGAACAAAATAAAATTCACACGAAGATTCTGCAAGCCACCGATCGTTACATCTATTTCGCGTCGCTCGATGAGGGCGGCGAGAACGAAGATGGCTCGAAACTACCGACGCACGGTTCGCACCTTTGGCGTCGCAAACCCGCCGCCGATGCCGTTTGGGAGCATATCGCGGAAGTGCGTGAAGCGGTGATCGCCTCCGCAGTCGGCGGGCGGTTCGTTTATTTTCTCGGCTACTTCGGTCACGTGCTCTATCAGGTCGATACCGCTACGGGCAAAGTGGCAAACAGCGTCCGCGTCGGTTCCGTGGGCGGGCACACGACCCGCAATTTCGTCGCCGATTCCCGCGGCCACGTCTTCGTTCCGCGGCCCAAAGTCGAAGGCACAACGACGATTGTGAGCCTCATCGAATACGATGCACAACTCCAAGAAATCGCGGCATTCCCGATGACGCATTACGGCACCTCGCCCGATGCATCGTCGCACGGCATCGTCGGCGTCACGCCACTGAAAAACGACAGTTACGCCTTCGTCACCGACCGTGGCCGCTTGTATCGCATCGACCCACGCGACACCGGAACCGCGTTTGCCGACCTCGGCTGGTTCCACCCCGATGGCGAGAGTTACACGCCATCGCTGTTCACGTACGACGGCGAAACGACGCTGTGCGGGATCGGCAAACGCGGTAACGATACGGCGTACGAATGGCTATCGTTTGACCTACATACCAAGTCCGCAACGGCGAAGCCGATCGTGGTGCCGATACCCGTGGCGAACACCAAAGGCCTGCTGATTTACGGCAGCACGACCCGCGACGACGAAGGCCGATTCTACATCGGTGGGCGGTACATCATCCCCGGCAACCCGAACCTGAGCGCACCCGCCGTCTGGCAACTGACGCCGTGACCGGACTTACCGACAAAATGGTCGGTGCCCAACCAAAGTGACGGCTGCGACATACAAAACGTATCTGTGCCGCGTTGCTACGTCGTTCGTTTTCCTTGGGATTCTGCCATGCTCGTTCCGCTATCGTGGTTGAGTGAATACGTGCCCCTGCCTGCGAACCCGGCGGACCTCGTCGAACGGTTGACGCTCGCGGGCCTTGAGTCGGCGGGCGTGAAACTGTTTGGCCGTGCGGCACCGGCGGGGTTGCACGTGAAGCCCGAAGATGCGGGCCTCGTCTGGGAAAGCGACAAGGTGGTGGTGGCCCGCGTTATCAAGATCGAGAAACACCCCGAAGCCGACAAACTCAAGCTCGTTACGCTGGAATACGGTGCGACCGAAACTAAGACCGTCGTCACCGGTGCGCCGAACATCGCACCGGGTCAGAGCGGCATGAAAGTCGTGCTCGGGCTGCGTGGCAGTAAATACTTCTACGCCGACAAAGACGGCAAAAAGACGGTTTTCACGCTGGAACCGAAGGCACTTCGCGGCGTCATGAACGATGCGATGTGCATGTCGAACTACGAACTCGGCATCGCCGACGATCACGACGGCATCATCATTCTCGACGACGACGACGCAGCACCCGGCACGCCGATGGCCGATCTCCTCGGCGACATCGTCGTCGAACTGGACGTGCTGCCGAACATGGCACGCTGCTTGTCGTTACTCGGCATCGCACGCGAAGTCGCAGCACTCACCGGCGCAACCGTTACCGAACCGGACCTGAGCGTTCCCACGGTGGCGGACACTGCCGAAGGCCGCGTGAAAGTCCGCATCGAGAACGCGAAACTTTGCTCGCGTTACTCGGCCACGATCGTTCGCAATGTCACCGTTGGCGCGGCCCCACGTTGGATGCGTTCGCGGTTGCAATACGCGGGAATGCGGCCGATCAGCAACGTCGTCGACATCACGAACTACGTGATGCTCGAATACGGCCAACCGCTCCATGCCTTCGATTACGATGTGCTCGTGCAGCGCGCGGGGGGACAAACGCCGACGATCATCGTGCGCAGTGCGCGTGCCGGCGAAACGCTCAAAACGCTCGATGGCCAGGAACGCACATTCAATATCGAGGACTTGGTAATCGCCGATGGTGTCGGTGCCATCGCGATTGCAGGCGTGATGGGCGGGCACGATACCGAAGTGACCGCGACTACGAAAACGATTTTGCTCGAATCGGCTGCGTTCGATTTCGTCAGCGTGCGGAAGACGGCACGCAAGTTCAATTTGTTCAGCGAAGCGAGTTCGCGATTCAGCAAAGGCATCCACCCGGAGATCGTGCCATCGGCCGCGAAAAGGGCCGCACAGTTGTTGCACCGGCACGCGGGCGGCGAGGTATTGGCGGGGGTCGTGGAACAATATCCGGCCCCGCTACCGCCGCAAATTATCGAACTGAACAAACGCGAAATTGCTCGGTTACTCGGCTTCGACCTGCCGCCCGAGGAAGTCGAACGCGTGCTGAAAGCGTTGCAATTTCAGGTAGAAACGACGATGTGGGGCTGGACCATCACCGTGCCGCCGACGCGGTTGGACATTCAAGCGGGTGCAGCCGACCTGATCGAAGAACTGGCACGAGTGACCGGTTACGACAAACTGCCAGAGTCGCTGTTATCGCAAGAAATGCCGACGCCGAAGGGCAATCCGTCGCTCGAATGCGAAGAGCACGCCCGCGATATTCTGGTGCAACTCGGGTTGTTTGAAGCGGTGACTTACTCGCTGAGTTCGATTGAGGCGGAAGCGAAACTTGGGTTGTCCGCGGAGAAATCGGGCTTCGTGAATGTGGTCAACCCGCTCTCGCCGGAGCGTGCCGCGATGCGCCGGACGCTGTTGCCGGGACTGTTGACGGTGGCACAACGCAACCTCGAATCGAACCCGCGCGTGGCGATGTTTGAACTCGGCCCCGTGTACCTTCCGAACGCGAACGCACTGCCCGACGAACCGCGCCGGGTGGCCATCGTGTTGTGCGGTCGCCGCACCGCCGCGACGTGGGATGACCCGCAAGGTGTCAAGCCGGTGTCATTCGATTTCTACGACCTAAAGGGCATCGTCGATTCGCTGACGGCCGACCTGCACCTCGTGGGCGTGACGTGTCGCGGCGTGAAAACGATACCGCACCTGCACCCCGGTAAGGCCGCCGAACTCGTGATCGGTGGTAAAGTCGTCGGCACGCTCGGCGAACTGCACCCGAAAGTCGCGATGGCGTTCGGCTTCACCGATAAGACCGTGCAAGTGGCTGAACTCGATTTCGAGGCAATCTTGTCGGCGATCCCTACGCGAAACGCCTACCGGCCATTCAGCACGCACCCGCCCGCCAAACGCGATGTGGCGCTGATCGTCTCTGC
>JAYSKW010001128.1:0-1693 GCA_043726085.1 Limnoglobus sp. | reverse complement strand
CGTCACGCGGGCATCGTCGTACGGCTTCTCGGGGTGATACTTTCTGCCGAACTGGATGATCGTCGGATCGATCTCGACGGCGATGACTTTCTCGACGCCATTTCGGAGCATCCCCGCCACGTCGTTACCCGTACCGGCCCCAACGACAAGCGCCGATTTCGGCTTTACGTGCAACTTCGGGGGAAGGTCGTACTGCGAGAAGCCACGTTGTTCGGGCGGAAATTTGTCCGGGTGGCTCGCTACGTTCTCCGGTCGAAGATCGATTGTCGCTTGATAGCCAACGTTGTTGACCGCGATGAGGTGCGTGCCAATGCCGGCATCGGCGGGCACCCGTTCGCCGCGCAGATGCGCCCAGAATGTCGATTCGCGTTCTTCGCCGACTGTGTACACCGACAATTTCTGATAAGGCGACCAGCGCGTTTCGAGCCAGCCTGGTTCGTACCCGGCGAGCGCGCCACCCGCAACGATCAGCATCAGCAAGAGGCCGTCGACCGCTTTCGATTTTCCACCCGAACCGAGCCAATAGGCAGCACCGAGCGCGAACACTCCAAACCACGCAATCGGTGGCAAGCCGAACGCGCTACACGCCACGAACAGCCAGATGCCGATGAGGCTCCCAGCGACGTTGACCGAATACGCCCACAATGTGTGCGGATGTTCGTTGAGGATCGAACCGAGGAGTTGGCCGAACGGCACGAATACCGCCCAGAGTAATCGCATAAGCAACAACGTGATGACGAGTCCGACGAAACCGCCGAGCAAGGCGACACCGCCGCTCGACTGCGATTCTCTCCAGATCATCATTCCCGTCGAACCGCTGAGCAATTCGGTGATCGTGTTACCGAGGTTAATTCGCGTCGGCGGGAACGCGAGTAGGCCCACCAAGATCGAGAGCGGGATCAGTACGTTCCGCAACGCGAATTTCTTACGGCAATCCCAGCAGCCCATGCCGAGGCCGAGGAAACAGACGACCAACACGGTATTTTGCAGGTAGGCGAAGATGCGAATTTCGGTCGTGATCCAGCGAATCAACATCAATTCCAAGAACAACCCAACCACGCTAATGAGGAAAAGCTCGAACGTCTTCGCCGCAATCGGCTTCGTGGCCAGCCGGGGCAGTGGCGTATCGGTCACCGACTGGGTAGACGATTCACTCCGCAGTTCCATTTTCGCGCTCGAAACGAACAAGACAGCCGGGCTAGACCACGATGGTTCCCATTCTTAACAACCTAGAACGGGAATGTTCGGGGTGCGCATCGCAAGCGGACCGTGGCCTGAATCCTCGGCAAACAGTGGCAATTTGTAGGGACATGCGGGAGATCGTTGCGAGTTACACTTCACCCGGTCGAAAATGACACGTTGCCAGTCTCACAGTCCATTCTTGTTAGCCCGACGCGCTAGCGAGGAATTACTATCGTTTCTGCGATGTCGTGCCTTCTCGTGGGTCCCCTCGCTGGCGCGTAGGGCTAACAAAAACGTATCGAATCATCCCGCTCGAAGTATAACCGTATCTCTAAATGCTAGCTGCCTCACCGGCCTCATAGAGGCCAGCTACATAAGAAAACGTAACCGTTCACAGGGTATTCGTTTTTGCTTTGAACCCACTGGTATTGTAGGTCGGGTCGAAGCTTTCAGAGGCCCGACAGTGCATTCTCGCGACGATTCTAAACCTTACGGGTATTTGTCGCGGATA
>JAYSKW010001127.1:0-5248 GCA_043726085.1 Limnoglobus sp. | reverse complement strand
ATATCGAGTCGATGCGAATCGTCTTCGACGATGAACTACCGACATGGAACTATCGTGCCATACCCATCAAACCGGGAAGTTAATTTCAGACAGTTCCTAGCTCTTCGTTAAGGTCAGCACAATATACCGGCAGCGATTTTCTAGAAATGGCATCAGCTTCAGCAAACGTCGATCGATGCCATCGAGCATCCGCATGAACGTGCGATTCGGCCAGACGCGGCGCAACATACCGAAGAGTTGGAAACCGCGCACGTGCAATTGGGGGAAGAGTTGTCGCATCGGCGGCAGGTCGCTCGGTTGCAGTGGGCGTTCGTCTGGCGTGCGATCCTTGCCGGGGTATGGCAGGAATCGCCGCGCGAATCGCAAAAGCGGATTCCCGCCCCATGGCTCGCAGAACACCGCCACGCCGCCCGGTTTCAGCACGCGATGCAGTTCCGGACCGGCGATCGACCAATCGAGGTGGTGCAGGATCGCATTCCCCCAAATCGCATCGAACGTCGCATCGGCAAACGGCAACGACTCGCCATCGGCCACGAGGCCATGCACGTTCACGCCGTTCGCCAACGCCCGCTCCTCAGCTTCCCGCACGTACCCCGGCGACAGGTCGAACGCGGTCACGGTGGCACCCGCCCGTGCCAGTGTCACCGCCGCCATGCCGTGCCCGCAACCATAGTCGAGCACGCATTTCCCACGCAGGTTCCCTAGCATCTCGAACGCGGGGCGAATCCAGGTTTCGTGGTCGAGAAATGCGGCATCGTCGAAGCGCAGATCGGCACGCCCCGCCCGAAACGCCGCCGCGCGTTCGGCGGCCTGTTCGTCGTGAAATCGCTGTTCGGCCAGGCGGCGTTCCATCGCAGTACCTACTAACAACGAACAACTGTTTTCTAACAACTACTGTTTTTAGACTGCGAAGGGTAGTGGAGATATCAGACGCCGGCAGCCTGGCACGGCAGCTCAACGCAAACGGGAGTAACGACAATAAGCAAAGTGCCAGCACCGAGCAGCCCGCACGAACAACGCACATTCGATGTCAACTCGCGACCCGAACGCGCTTCTCGCGCGCAGTATTCTTATCCGTTCGGTAACGGGTTTATCCTGGTCGGATTTTGTTCGTTGCGGAGCATTACTCGAATCGCAATGCCTTCTTCATCGAGGCGGAACCGCACCCACGAACCGTCCACCGGCGCGAAGACATCGGCATCGCCGCGGCCCTCGTGGAAGAAATAGCACTGGATCGTGAATGTATCCGTGCCGTAGTTTTGTATGGCTGTGGCGAAAGCGATGACTTCGTTCATTTTTGATTGACCGAGTGCATAGCAAGTTGATTCGCGTTCGCACTGCTGGGTCGCCCGCTCGGCATCGACGAGGTCGAGTACGTGCAACACGTCGTCCGCCGCATCGCCGCACTGCGACTCATGGGGCTGGAACTCGACGCCAACTACGCGAGTGTCAAAGTGGCCGAGCGGGTAGGGGTTTGCTATTCTCTCGCGAAGCGAGAGGGCTACGTGAAAATCCTTCACGACGTTGCCCGACGGGATGAAACCGGCGGCTCGTTGAGCCATTACCAATCGCGATTGCGGGCGGGTGTGTCGTCCTCTTCGTCGTCGTCTGCGCGTTCTCGTGCGTTGCGTTCGCGGATCAAGTTGCGGATGCCGACGACATCATCGCCGTCATCATCGTTGAACCTCGCATACTCTTTTTGGCGTAGCGAGATGACGCCCAAACCGCCGACCGTGGCGATGGCCATGAGCGGGATGCCCCAACTCAGCCACCCGTACTTCTTATCGATTTTTCGCACGTCCGGCGTACTCCCGTCGCGGGCGGCGATGACCCCCTCGGCCGCACCCAACGCGCCCAGCGAAGCGAACCCCACCGGCGCTTGCAGCAGCAGGATTAGCCCCATGAACATGGGGCGCGGCGACGGCACTTCCATCCGGCCAAACGACAGCGATTTGACTGTCATCAGCCAGATACCGACCGCCATCAGTAACAAGTCCAGCCCGCAAAACATCGCAGCCCATCCGAAAGTGACACGCGGATACGACGTGCAACCTTAGTTCGCGTTTCGACAGACGGCGAAGGATTTTGCGTCACCGTGCCGTCAGTTCGTTTGCCAAATCGGTACGGTCGTCGATGCTGTAAGGTGTAGAGTTGGTAACAAGAAGATATGCCGACATTTATCGATGAATCGGGCGATACCGGACTGTGGCCGTTGGGTAGCAGTCACTTTCGTTTGGCCGCTGTCTGGCTGCCAATACGATCCGTAGAAGAATACCGCAAAGATATACAGAAATGGCAAGATTCAATCGGTTTGCCGAGCGGATTTGAGTTCAAATTTGCAAAATCGGCGCGCCATCCAGAGCGCACGATTTCCTACTTTGCAAAAGCGAAGGAATACCCATTCCGGTTTGCATTTGCTTCGATCGATAAGCGATCGGACAATTGGAAACTGGCAACCGCACAGGAATTGCATTGTGGTACGATCGTTCAACTTGCAGCCACACTGCGACCTTTATACTTCAAGCAATTTCTTGAAAGCGAAATCGCAGTCAAAGAAAGCATATACGTCGACAACTGCGAAAATGTCGATTTCCTGAAAGTGGTGAAAGGGAAGTTTCGCGAGCTTGGGAAGAGCGAAACGCCACCAATGCATCTCATCGATGCGGTGCGATACCGAGGCTCCAAACCAGATCCACTTATTCAGCTTGCAGATATGGTTTGCGGCGCATGCGGTGCAAACGAAGATGGGAAAAGCAGCAGTTACAACACGATTGCCGAACGCGATTTGGGTCAAAATCCAGGAATCTAACAAAAAAGGCGAACAGATCGTCGCTGTTCACCTTTTCATGTTTAAAATGCACAAAGCACAGAATTACCCGTACCCTGTCCAATACAGGTCATATCTAGTCGGAGTTACCAGCTGGATGGCGACTTCGCCCCAGCACCTGCATGTGAGTGCGTGTGTAGCTTAACGCTACAGTGCACCTATGTCAACGCCAGGTGCAAAGAAATCAGCAGCAGCCTCTGAAGTGGCGTGGTCATCACTTCGCCGTCAGTTCCTCCGCCAGATCGGCGCGGTCGTAGAGTTTGCGCAGGGCTTCGAGCACGCTTCGCGAATGGACGGCGATGTGCCGCGCTTGTTCGTCGGTGTAGACGAAGTTGCGGACGAGGCCGTGGCGGTTGCGGTCGAAGTTGATGCCGATCAATTCGCCGGCGCGATTCAGCACTGGCGAACCGCTGTTGCCACCGATCGTGTCGGCGGTGCTGACGAAGTTGAATGGCGTCGTGAGATCCAGTTTTGCTTTGCCGTCGCGCCAGCGTTTCGGCATGTCGAACGGCTCGCGATGTTCGAGTGCTTCGGCCTTCGCGAACGCGCTGCCGAACGTCGTGTGGAATGGCAACTTCGTGACGTCGACTTCGTACCCCTTCACGGTGCCATATGCCAACCGCAGTGTGAAGGTGGCATCGGGGGCGACGGTGTTTCCGAGCGCCGCGAAGCGGAGTTTCGCGATCTCGCCGTAGGCTTGGCGTTCGGGTTCTTCGACTTCATTTTCGTACTTTTTACGTAACTCACGCGATGTGGCATCGATCGCCACCATCAGCCGAATCATCGGTTCGGTACTCGCAGCGATTGCGGATTTACCGCCTTCCAGCAAGGCTTTTCGCACGTTGACGTCGTAGAGTTTGCACCCGGCGATCAGTTCTGCCGCCCGTTTGGCGGGGTTCTTCCCGGCTAAAACGAGCTTCACCATCGGGTGCTCGCCGCCGAGGTTTTCGGCGAGGAACGTGAGCGAGGCTTGCAGTTTCACACGCTCCAGGTCCGGCTCAATCGGCGCGGGCGACAGTAGCGCGAACCGCAGCGATTCGAGATTGGAATCGCGATACTCGCGCAGTCTCGCCGACGATGCCTTCGGTAGCTCGTCGGCCATCCGTACGCAGTGCCGCGCGATCGGGAATAACTCGCTGAAAAACGCCTGCCCCGTTTCGAGTAGTGCATGTTCCTTCTCGAACATCGCGTAGTTTCGTTGAATGTCGGCAATCGTTTTCCAATACTGCATCGACGTCCCAATCAGTTCGCGTTCGCTGCGTTCCTTTTGTGCGAGTATCGCCGGATCGAGCAACCCTTGCAGTTGCCCGCTGAAGGCTTTGCGAGCGTTCGCCACGCGGTGCAGGTCGGTCGCGGCTTGCCGTTTTTGTTCCGGGCCTTGCTCCGAATATTGCGCGAGTGCGGCCTCAAATGTTCGCAACCGATACAGCGTGAACGGCAACGTCACATCGCGGCGATGTTTCAGTTTCGCCAAGGTTTCCAGCCGTTGCGTGACGCCGGGATGACCGGTCACGAACGCGAGGTCGTTCTCCAGCGGCCCCGTTTGGCTCCATGCGAAGTGATGGCTCGGCATCACCGGCGCATCGTTTTCGTAGGCGCGGAAAAAGGCGAAATCGAGGCCGTGCCGCGGATACTCGAAGTTATCCACATCGCCGCCGAACGCGGCAATGTTCTGTTCGGGTGCAAAAACCAAGCGCACATCGGTATACTTCTTGTAACAGTATAAATGATACGCGCCACCTTGATACAGCGTCACGACATCCGAACGCAGCCCCGTCTTTGCCAGCGACTCTTTCTCGATCTCGCCGAGGACCGCACGCCGTGCGGTCGCAGCTTCCGCCGCTTTCAACTCCGGTTTCACAGCGGCATTTACGCGCGCCGTCACATCTTGAATCGACTGCAACACGTTGAGTTCGAGATCGGGGCATTTTCTCTCGTCGGCTCGCACTTTCGCCGAGAAGCCATCGCGGAACAAGTCACTCGTCGGCGTACTGAGTTTTTGAAGTGCATCCGCCGCAATGTGGTGGTTCGTCACGATCAGCCCGTTCGCGGACACGAACCCGCCGGAGCCGCCGTTGTTGAAGCGGACCGAGGCTTTCATCGCGCGCTCGAGCCATGCATCGGTCAGCGCGAAGTCGTACTTCGCCTGCAACGCCTTACGCGGCGGATCGCTGAGCAACCACATTCCCTCATCGGCAAACGAAGTCATCGTGCCCCCGGCCAGTAACAGTAGCGACGCAAGAGTTCGGTACGCCATCGGTAACCCCCGTGCAGATTGAAACCAGTAGTTTATGTGTAACCGTTCATGGGGTATTCTGTTTTTCTGAGAACCCACTGGTATTGTAGGTCGGGTCGAAGCTTTGAGAGGCCCGACAGTGCATACACGCGACGATTTCAAACCTTGCGGGTATTTGTCGCGGA
>JAYSKW010001126.1:0-3020 GCA_043726085.1 Limnoglobus sp. | reverse complement strand
CCCAGCAATTGCTGCGGCCCGTTTCCCACGGGAGGTTTTCATGAACAAGCATATGGTCGACGACGTGCGCGATATTGCGCTCGTCGGGCATCGTTCTGCGGGCAAAACCAGCCTGGCCGACGCACTTTTGTTCAAAGCCCACGCGGTCGATCGGCTCGGGAGCGTCGACGATGGCACCTCGGCGGGCGACATCGACGAAGACGAAAAACGACACCACTTCAGCATCGATACGCACGTCCTTCACGCGGACCACGGCGGCAAACACCTGAACATCCTCGACACGCCCGGCACGCCCGATTTCATCGGTGCGGCACTCGAAGCGATGTCTGCCGTCGAGACCGCTGTCATCGTGGTGTCAGCGGTGAACGGCATCGAAGTCGATACGCGACGCATGTTCTTCGAGGCGGGGAAACGCGGCCTCGCGCGGGCGTTCGTCATCAACAAGATCGATGCGGACGGCGTGCAATTTTCCAGCGTCGTCGATTCGATTCGCGAAGCGTTCGGCAAGAACTGCGTGCTGTTCAATATGCCGAACAATCTCGGCGCGAATTTCTCCGGCGTCATCGACATTGTCCACAAGTCGACGAACGTGCCGACGACGTTCCCTTACGATCAGCGCGAAGCCCGTACGCAGCTCATTGAAGCCGTCGTCGAAGTGAACGAATTGCTTCTGGACAAGTATCTCAACGATGGCACGATCAGCGATGCGGAACTCGAAGAAGCGTTACCGCACTGCTTGCTCGTGGGCTACGTCGTGCCGATTTTCTGCACTTCGGCGAAGCGCGATCGCGGCATCAAGGAACTCCTCGAGGCACTCGAAAAGTACGGCCTTTCGCCAAGCGTGAGCCGCAAGAAACTCGAAGGGTTATCGTTCGGCTCGAACGGCACAACGAAGCTCGCTGAGCCGACCGAGGCATCCGAATTCCTCGGGCACGTGTTCAAGGTCGTCAACGATCGCTACGTCGGCCACCTGAGTTTTATTCGCGTGCTCTCCGGGGTGCTGACGCCGAACCACACGATCATCGACTTGAACAACGGCAAGTCGATTCGCGTCGGCCAGTTGCTCCAGATGAACGGCAAATCGCACGTGCCGATTCACGAAGCGGTGCCGGGCGACATCGTCGCGGTATCGAAGGTCGATGGCTTGCATATCGGCGATACGATCGCGTTCCGAGCCGACGCACCGATGGTCGCAGACATGCACTTTCCCGTGCCGATGTACGGCGTTGCGGTCACGCCGAAACATCGCGGCGACGAGCAAAAGATCGCCACGGGCTTGCACAAAATCGCCGAAGAAGACATGACGGTGAAGATCACGCACGACCCGCAGACGCACGAAATGGTGATGTGCGGCGTCAGCCAATTGCACCTCGATGTCGTACAGGAACGGTTGAAGCATCGCTACGATCTGGACGTGATTACAAAGGAACCGAAGGTGCCATATCGCGAGACGATCGGCACGAAAGCGGAGGCCGACTACAAGCACAAGAAGCAGACCGGAGGACGCGGGCAGTTCGCCGAAGTTCACATGCGGTTGTACCCGTTGCCTCGCGACATCAAGACGCAGGAACAACTCGAAGCGAACTTCGCGAACAAGTCGAACTTCGAGAAAATGCGAGCGGTCCACTACGACCCGCTGATGAACTTCGCGATCATCGATCACATCGTCGGCGGCACGATCCCGAACAACTTTCTGCCCGCCATCGAGAAGGGTTGCAAAGAGATGATGGAGCGCGGCGTACTCGCCGGCTATCGCATTCAGGATGTTGCGGTGGAGGTCCACTTCGGGAAGTATCACGACGTCGATTCGTCCGATGCCGCATTCAAAACCGCGGCCCGGCAAGCGTTCAAGAAGGCATTCCTAACGGCGCAACCGTCGTTACTCGAACCGGTGGTGAAGCTCGAAATCACGATCCCCACGAAGTACACCGGCGCGGTGCTGGGCGATCTGCCGACGCGACGTGCCCAGATCGAAAATCAGGAAACGCTTTCCGCCGAGGCCACGATCATTCACGCGCGTGCCCCGCTTTCGGAGGTGTCGCGTTACGCCGCCGTGCTCAGTGGGTTGACGCAAGGCCACGGCTCGTACTCGATGGAACTAAGCCACTACGACCCCGTTCCCGCGAGCGTGCAACAGCAGATCGTGGCGAAATCCGAGTTGAAAGCAGACGACGACGAATAGAGGTTTTCCACCTCACCGCGACATCACTTTTTGCTCACTGGCGTGCCGTTGAAGACGACGATCGCTTTGCGGTCGCCGGCATTCAATTCGATCGTGCGATCGTATTCGTATGCGACTCCTTCGCGAACCCAGGTCGCACGAACGACGAACTCCATCGACTCGCCCGGCACGAGTGCGGGGCCGATGAGTTCGTGCTTCGAGGACGCTTTCGATTGGCGTACGCCATTCAACCAGACGTCGCCTGCGAATGGCAGTTCCACGGTGAGTACGGTGTCGACCTTTACGAATGTGGCCGTATCCAGGATGCGCTGGCGGGCGATGAAACTGCTGAGGTGCGCGGGGTGCAAAGCCGCGACGGCGGCTACCGGTGCCACGATCGACGGCGCGTCGTCGAATGCGTAACGATTGCCGAACGATCCGCCCCAACTACGCGGGTAAAAATACGGGTTGTAGCCTCCGTATCCGAAACCAGGGTAGATGACGGGCGCGACGGGAAAGCCGCCACCGACCGTGCCGAACGGACCGCCGTACCCCGCCGGGCGGTCGTACGGCGCGTTGATCTGACCGTTGGCCGCTTGCGAGACAATCATCGACGCGAAGATGGCCAGGATACGCATCGTCATGGTGTGCTCCGATACCGTGGAATCCGCTACTCCACTATACGGTGTCCCACGAGCCAAGATGGTCGGTACTTCTGCATCCACTAATTTACATAACCGTTCATGGGGTATTCCGTTTCTCTGAGAACCCACTGGTATTGTAGGTCGGGTCGAAGCTTTGAGAGGCCCGACAGTGCATACACGCGACGATTTCAAACCTTGCGGGTATTTGTCGCGGA
>JAYSKW010001125.1:0-1477 GCA_043726085.1 Limnoglobus sp. | reverse complement strand
ACATCTCGACGATCGTTCAAACGAGCCAGTTTCACCAGCACCCAAAATTTCTCGGGCGTCAAACCGACTGAATTTGCATGATGGCCGCATTTTTCCCAGTTCCAGCCTTCGTCGTTCGCTCGCTTTACCTGGTCGTGAATCTTTGCTTCTCGAAATTCGGCAAAGAATTTCGGGTAGCCTGTCAGAACCCTGTGGAAAACCTCTCCAAATGGCGGCGGGCGTTTCGGTATCCGCATGGCGCGACTCTCAGTAACTTTAAATTTTACTAAAACTTAAAGTTAGCTTACACATCCTTGCGTTCTGCTGCGAGTCGAGATTCACCCACACGATTCCCCACAGTCAAAAAATCACAGGCCGTGTTGCAGTTTCGCGACGAATCGCAAGAGGTCTGCGGGCAGTGGCATTTCCCAGTGCATCACTACTTCCGAAACGGGATGCACGAAGCCGAGTTCGGTAGCGTGCAGTGCGAGTCGCGGTGCGCCGTCGGGGTTGAGTACGGTCGTACCGTTCATGTTCTTGATGTAAACCTTCTCGCCACACACGGGGTGCCCCGCTTCCGAAAGGTGGATGCGAATCTGGTGCGTTCGCCCCGTCTCCAGTCGGCACGACAGGATCGTATGCTTCGGCAACCGCGTTTGCACTTCGATGTGCGTGATCGCTTCTTTGCCCGTGGAATCGGCACTCCGCGTACTGCCACGGCGACCATCGCCACGATCCCGCGTGAGGTACGAGCGTATCGTGCGGGCGATCATCGTGCCCGGCACAATCGCCAAATACCGGCGAACGACGGTGTGTTTGCGGAACTGCATTCCGAGTACGCGCTCTGCCAACACCGTGCGTGCGAACACGAGCAACCCGCTGGTTTCTTTGTCCAAACGATGCACGATTCGCAGCGGCGGCAGCGTTTTCAGCGAGCGGTTCAGGCGCTTCGCGATCGCCCCATGTGCGAGGTCGTACAGCGTCGGGTCGAGTTCGCGGCGTCGCTCGGACCATTCGAGTTCGGCCGGATGGCGAACGCTACTGATCCCTGATGGCTTCTCGACGACGACCACGTGATCGTCGAGATGACGAATCACCAGCGTATCGGCAACCGCGTTCCGTGCCGCACCGGCCGGCCGAATCAGCAGTTCGATAATCTCGCCTTCGCGAACCCGCCGTGCGGCATCGGCACACACCGTATCGCCAATTTTCACGCGGCGATTTTCGATGAGCGCCTTCACATCGCTCCACGACGGCTGATGCAGGTGCAACCGCGAACGCAACACTTTCGCAAGCGTATGTTCCGCCTCGGGGGCAATCACAGTAAACGGTGGGAGTGCGAGCATTATTTCTCAACGAACCAAGTACGGAACACCCTCTCGATGATATGCGAGTCGGGTCGCGGTTCCACTCGCGGCATTTTGGGTAGCCGGCGGAATGATTCCACCGTCTACCCACCCACCCCTCCCTGGACTCACGCCCAATTTCGGAATCAACC
>JAYSKW010001124.1:0-9103 GCA_043726085.1 Limnoglobus sp. | reverse complement strand
GCGATACTCTTCGCCACCCGTGCCGAGAAGTCTGCTTGTTGCGCGCAGACCCCGCCATATTTCCTGACGCCTTCGAGCGTGTAATCGTTGCCTGTGAGTCTGCATTCGCCCTTGCCGCCGCCGTTCTTTTGTTCTGTACGAAGCATCTCTTTGTCGTAGACGATCTCCTTATAGATGCCGCCAATGCCGACTCGCTTCTTCATGTAGTTTTTGATCGCCCAATCGCGTTCCGTTCCAGGTGTGCGATTGTTGACCATATGTACGAGAAACTCCCAAGGCAGATTTTGCACCACACCTTTTAGTTCGCCTTCACGCGAAATGAGATACTCGTAGTTCTCCTTCCAGCCGATCGTCATCGGATCGACGGGCAGATTACTCCGAGTACGCCTTTGATGTTGGCGATAGTCGTAGATTGCCTTCGGGTTGTCCCAAACGACGCAGATCGCAATCGCCAGATTCGCGTGCGCCTTCAGCTTGTCCGGTCCGAGTTTGTAAAGCTCGCGGAAAATTTTCAGGGCTTCCTCGAACTGATCGTCTTCGGGGTTGAGCGCCGTGAACAGCGTGTCGCGGATCTCGGGATTATCCTTGAGGAACTGGGTTATTGCTTCGTATTCTTTGTCGAAACCTGCGCGAATGTCGGCATCGTACTTCTTCTCGAAGTACGCCGACATCACCGAGCGTACCGCTTTATATTCGCCTTTTGAGAGCATTTTGTTGCTACTCAGCGCGTCGACGAACACCTGTTCGAGTTCCGCCGGCTTGGCATCTTGTGCGAATGAGGGCGACGCGACGATGGCCACCGCGACAGTAAAGAGAACGCGAGCGATTAGCGACATAAATCCTCCAAGAGAGAGACTGACAATATCTCACGTATTCATCGAATGTTCAACGGTAATGCGATAGAATTGTGTATTCCACGCAGTCACTGCACGGGGTTCGATCATGATTCGCTCGCAGATTCTCCGCACGCTCGCCATCGCTTTGCTCGTTACGACCGCGGCAACGGCAGGCGAATTCAACAAGAAACGCAGCATCGGCGATGCCGCGCCGGCATGGAAAGACCTCGAAGGCACCGATGGCAAGTGGCACGCACTCGCAGATCTCAAAGACAAAGACGCGGTCGTAGTCGTCTTCACTTGCAACAGTTGTTTGATCGCGGTCGACTACGAAGATCGCATCATCGCCTTCGCGAAGAAGCACGCGGGGCCGGACAGCAAAATCGCCGTCGTGGCGATCAACGTGAACACCATCAAAGTCGATCAACTGCCGAAGATGAAGGAACGCGCGGAGAAAAAGAAGTTGCCATATGCGTATCTCTACGATCCCTCGCAAGAAATCGCGAAGGCATACGGCGCAATCTACACACCGGAATTCTTCGTGTTGAACAAGGAACGCAAGATCGTCTACATGGGCGCGTTCGACGATAAGACCAACGCCGAGGAAGCGAAAGTCAACCACGTCGAAGCCGCGTTGCTTGCGATTACCTCTGGAAAAGCAGTCGAGAAAGCCGAAACCATCGCTCGCGGTTGCCAGATCCGATTCCATCGCGATGGGAAATGAAAACACGAAAATCGTGCAATTGACCGAGCCGCTCCCACTATCGTTTTTGTGCGGCCTTAAGCATCTCGGCGGCTTCTTTTCGCGTCGTTTCGGAGCGCGATTCGCCGCGCAACATCATTGCTAATTCTTCGACGCGGTCGTCGAGCGTTTCCAGTGGAGCGATTGTCGTCGTCGTGCGTTTGCCGGTGGTCTGCTTGCGAATCGTCCATTGGTGGGCGGCATAACTCGCGACTTGCGGCAGGTGCGTCACGCACAATACTTGGTGCGAAACCCCGAGGCCCGCGAGTTTCTGGCCGAGAACGTCGCCGAGACGCCCGCCGACGTTCGCATCGATTTCATCGAACACGACGAGTGTGCGAACGGGGTCGTGCGCAGCCAGCACGGTCTTCAACGCGAGCATCGTCCGCGATAGTTCGCCGCCCGATGCGACTTTGCGTAACGGCCGCGCTGGCTCGCCGGGGTTCGCCGTCAGTAAAATCTCCATTTGGTCGATGCCGTATGCGGGGATGTCGCCGATCATCGGGTCGTCGCCGAGCGGAAACACTTCGAGCGTCACGTCGAGTTTCGCCTTGGCCATCTGCAAATCGAACAAATGTTTCTGCGCTTCGGTCGCGAGTTTCTTCGCCACTTTCGCACGCTGTACGCTCAGCTTTTCGGCGAGCGATTTCCATTCCTGAAACGCGGGCCGCAACTGCGATTCGACCCCCGCCAAGTCGTCTTCCTGGCGTTGGAGCGTCGTCGCTTTGCTTTCGAGCGACTCCCGATACGCGATCAGTTCTTCGACCGATTGACCGTATTTCGACGTGAGTTTTCCGAGGAACTGAATTCGCTGTTCGATTTCATCGAGCCGTTCGGGGTCGGCTTCAAATGTCTCGGAAAGATCGCGGCACGTTTCCGCAAGGTCTTGCACTTCGGGGCGTAACGCATCGAGCCGTTTCGCGACATCGGCGAGCGTATCGCTGATCGCAGACCAGTGATGGGCCTCTTTGATCAGACGGCCGAGCGTCTCGACGACCGAACCTTCGTCGTCGTAAAGTCGGCTGGCGACGCTCGCGGTGAATTTCGTCAGCGACTGCGCGTGAATCCGCGTTTCACGCTCTTTTTGCAGCAATTGCCACTCGTTCAGTTGCAAGTTTGCGGCATCGAGTTCGTCGCGCTCGAACCGCAGTAACGCGAGTTCGCGCTGCCTAGCTTGGCGCGCATCGGATAGCGATTTGTGCGTCTTCCGCAGTTCGCGAACTTTGTCGGCGGCGGCGATATACTTCGCACGCGGTTCGGCCAATCGTCCGAACGCATCGAGGACTTCGAGTTGATACGCGGGTTGAAGCAGCGAGTAACTTTCGCGCTGCCCGTGGACGTCGACGAGAATTTCACCGAGCCGCTTCAGGGTCGTGACTGCCACCGGTTGCTCGTTGACGAGTGCGGTACTGCGGCCGGAGCGCGACAGTCGCCGCGTGACGATGAGTTCTTCTTCGGAGAGCGTGTCGTTGAGGATCGCTTCGACGGCTTGTTTTTGTTCGAGGCGAATGAAATCGAATCGCCCCGTGACGCGTAGTTCCTCGGCACCCGTGCGAATGAGTTCGACCGAGCCACGCTCGCCCAGAAGCAGCCCGAGCGCACCGAGGAGCAGTGATTTGCCTGCCCCGGTTTCGCCCGTCCAGGCGCAGAAGCCCGAACGCAGCTCGACCCGAACATCTTCGATCACGGCGAGGTTTTGAACGGCCAGTTCGCGCAACATACGGCTATGGTACGCCAGTACACTGCCGATGTGAAGTCACGCGCGACGAGAGTGTGCCTTTGTCGTACGATGTCGGTAACGTTCGTGCCAAGAATTGCGAAACACGAAAGCGATACGATGCCTGAAATTACCCGTCGTGCGTTACTGGCCGCGAGTGTGGCGGCCCTCAGCACCGCGTCCGCCCCTGCCGCGAACCGTGCGATTACAATCGAGAACGCCAAACCGGGAACGACCGACTGGCAACTCACGTACGTCAAGTTCGACGGCAAAGCGAAGTTTCGGTCCTCGCTCATCGAAGGCTATTGTTCGCGCACGAGTGTGAAGGCGGGCGAGAAAATCGGCTTACGTATCAGCACCAACCCCGCTTCGTCGTTCACGATCGACATCTATCGGCTCGGGTATTATCAGGGCCACGGCGGCCGACATATGACGACGCTCGGGCCGTTTGAAGGTAAGCCACAACCGACGCCGAAGATGGGCGAGAAACGGCTCCATGAGTGTCAATGGGAAGGTAGCGCCGAACTGACCATCCCCAACGACTGGCCGAGCGGCGTTTACCTCGGGAAACTCTCGGCGAAGAACCACCGCTACCAGAGCTACATCACGTTCATCGTCCGCGACGACCGCCCTGCCGATTTCCTCTTCCAGTGCAGCACGAACACATGGCAGGCTTACAACAAATGGCCCGATAACCACTCGCTTTACGACAACGACCGTCCAGACAAAAAACCGCTCGTTTCGGGCGTTCGAGCCAGTTTCGCAAGGCCATACGCGAAGTACCCGCAAGTCGTCGATCACGCACTATCGCTCGGTTCGGGCGAGTTTCTGTTGTGGGAGTTCCCGTTCGCGTACTGGATCGAGCAACAGGGTTACGACGTGACGTATTGCGCAAACGAGGACGTCGATGCTGGCGGTGTGGAGTTTATTTCCCGAGCGAAGGCATTTCTGTCGGTCGGGCACGACGAATACTGGACCCGCAAGCAGTACGACAGTTGCCTCGAAGCGGTGAAACGCGGCGTCAACTTCGGGTTCTTCTGCGGGAACTCGGTCTGTTTCGTCATCGACCGCGAAGGGCGTTCCATCGAGCGTATGGGCCGATTCGGTGGCATTCGCAAGGGCGAAGATCCCTGGATGGCCGACCTGCCCCGCGAAGCGCCGAACGAAGCGGCGTTGATCGGTGCTCAGACGGTTTCCCCGTTCAATGGCTCTGGCGATTGGATCGTTACGAAGCCCGATCACTGGCTATTTGCCGGCACTGGCATGAAGAAGGGCGACCGCATTCCGGGCCTCGTCGGCTGGGAATTCCACGGCGACCCCGCACCGATACCGGGACTCGAAGTGATCGCCGCCGGGAAGACTATTAACGGCGGCGAAGCCGAATCGCATTGGGAAGCGACGATTTACCCTTGCCCGAAGGGCAACACCGTGTTCAATGCGAGCACGATCTTCTGGGCGATGGGGCTGAGTTCGCCACCGGGATTCATTTTGCCGTTCGTCCACAACGGCCGCCCGCACGGCGTCGATTCGCGTGTGCAGGCGATTACCAAGAATGCCTTCGAGAAATGGCGGAGTGGGTAAATCGCGAAACGTCTGCTACAGTTGTCGAATGAGAACGCTTGCTTTTGGCGATATTCACGGCTGTTCGGCGATGCTCGACGATCTGCTGGCGGCCGTACAGCCGACCCCCGACGACACGCTGATTTTCCTCGGGGATTACGTCGATCGTGGGCCGGATTCGCGCGGCGTCATCGATCGCATCCTCGCGATTCGCAAAAACTGTCGCACAATTACTCTTCGCGGCAATCACGAAATCATGATGCTCCGTTCCCGGAACGATGCAGCGGAATTCAAAAGCTGGTCTCGCTGCGGCGGTTTGCAAGCCCTCGGTTCATACGGCCCGTCAACCGCTCGCACGGGCACGCTCAACGATGTCCCCACCGACCACTGGCAGTTCCTCGAAAACGACTGCCTCGACTATTACGAAACCGATACGCACATCTTCGTCCACGCCGGGGTCGATCCGCAGTTGCCATTGAACGAACAGAAGGAACTGTGGCTGTTCTGGGAATTCCTGAACCCCGCGTGGCCGATACGACACATCTCCGGCAAGACCGTCATCGTCGGGCATTCTTCGCAAAAGTCAGGCGAAATTCTCGACCTCGGTAGCACGATCTGTATCGATACCAACGCCTACAACGGCGGCTGGCTCACGTGCCTCGATGTCATCAGCCGCCAATACTGGCAAGTGAATATCATGGGCAAAGTGCGGACGAGCGTCCTCGTATGAGTGGTGAGTGACGATGGGCATTTCTACCGACCAGGCGGCTGTGTTTCGTTCGCTGCGTCAGCGATTGTGGCGGAACGGCCTGCACACGATGCTCGAAAGTGGCCGCGTGCGGCTCGTTACGATGCTCGGCACGAGCCTGTTCGTGACCGCGTTCGTCTTCGGACTCAGCTACTTTGGCTTCTACGAACTGTTTCGTTTGAACCTACCGATCAAGGGTCTGATCGTCGGTGGGCTGTTCGACCTGATGTTCTTCACGCTCGGCGTGATGTTGCTGTTCTCGACGGGAATCATCCTCTACGCCAGCTTGTTCACCGCACCGGAAGCGAACTTTCTCCTGACGACACCCGCACGCGCGGACCGCATCTTCGCGACGAAATTCCAGGCGGCCGTCGCGTTCTCGTCGTGGGGGTTCGTCGTGCTCGGCACGCCGATTCTCGTCGCGTACGGCCTCGTTGCGGGCGTGCCTTGGTTCTACTTTCCACTGTTGCCGTTGTACCTGTTGGGTTTCGTGTTGCTGCCCGGCGCGGTCTCGGCGTTCGTCTGCCTGATGCTCGTTCGCTTCTTGCCGCGCAACCGGAAACAAGTGTTGATCGCAATCGGCGTCATCGTCGCGGTCGTCGTTGGCTTCTGGATGTACCGCACCGCGATGGCCGCGCGTTCGACGTTAGTTACGAATAGCAAGGATGAACTCGAAGGATTCGTCGGGCAGTTCGCGCTCGCCCGCAGTGCCTTCGCGCCGAGCCACTGGATGACCAACGGCATCATGGCGGCGGCGCGGGGCGAAATCGCGGAGATGGTCCTTCCGTTGTTGATGATCTGGTGCAACGGGCTACTCGCGTTTCTGATCGCCGCGTGGACGGCATCGCGGATTTACCGCACCGCGTTCGACCGCGCCACCGGCTTCGGCGGCACCCAGAAACGCTACGGGGCCAACTGGCTCGATCGCATCATGGGCTGGTTGGTGTTCTACCTCGACAAGCCAACGCGCGTACTCGTCATCAAGGACTTTCGCACCTTCCGACGCGACCCGACGCAGTGGGTGTTGCTGTTCATTTTCGGCGGAATGATCCTGATCGGCGCGAGCAATTTCCGCCAATACTACAACGCCGACCTCGACGTGCTCGACAAGTATATTCTCGGGTTGGTGAACCTCGCGGGTACGTCGGTGCTGTTGTGCGCGGGCCTTAGCCGATTCATCTTTCCGCTAATCTCGCTCGAAGGGCGCAAGTTCTGGATACTCGGTTTGATGCCGCTGAAACGCCAACAAATCCTGATCGGTAAGTTCGCGTTCGCCGCCACCGGTTCGGTGCTGATCGCGGAAACGATGGTCGTCGGCAGCGAGTTGCTGCTGAGCTTTTCGATGGGCGGATTGCTGGTTCACGCGCTCACGGTGGCGGTGATGGCAATCGGCCTAAGTGGCTTGAACGTCGGCCTCGGCGCGTACATGCCGAACTTCCGCGAGACCGACCCATCGAAGATCGTCGTCGGCTTCAACGGCACCGTGAACATGGTCGTCGGCCTGCTGTACGTCGTCGTCATCCTCGCCGTGATGGCAGTCCCAATGCACGCCGCGGCTGTCATGAAGCACTTCCAGAAAATCACGACCGTCGGCTTCCCGTGGTGGGCCTACGCCGGTCTGCCCGTCGGCGTCGCCATCGGCATCGTTGCCACGGTAATGCCGATGCGAGCGGGTGCCAAGTCGCTGAAAACTGTCGAGTTTTAGCATGAAAATCTCTGTCGTCGTTCCGGCAGTCAACGAAGCCAGTGTCATCGCGATGTCACTGGCGAACATTCGCGAACAGAATCCGTACGAGTTAATCGTCGTCGATGGTGGAAGTACCGACGACACACGGGCGATTGCAGCCCCATTCGCAGATCGCGTGATCGACTCTGGGCGGGGTCGTGCGAACCAGATGAACGCGGGGGCGGCGGTTGCCACGGGAGATGCGTTCGTGTTCGTTCATGCCGATTGCAAGCTCGAATCGGGGGCGTTGCATGATGCCGTTCGTTGGTTGCAAAAGCCATGGGTGGCGGCGGGTTGCTTCCAAATGTGCGTGCCGACGCCGGGGTTCGGCTACCGGTGTATCGCGGCGGCGGCATCGGCGCGGGTGCGGCTCGTCGGCATACCGTACGGCGATCAGGGTCTATTTTTGAGGCGAGAAAACTTCGATACCGTCGGTGGCTTCCCGCCGGTTCGCTTCCTCGAAGATGTCTTAATCGGCCAGCGATTGCGACGATTGGGCCGCGTCGTCGTGTCGCCTCGGCGGATTTTCGTCTCGGATCGACGTTGGCAGAAAGTCGGCCTCGTTCGACAAACCGCACGTAACTGGGCGATTACCGCCTTCGCTGCCATGGGGGTGTCACCGGATCGGCTGGCGGGATATTATCCGACTGTACGCTGAACTTTTCCGACTGCTATTCCCTTTCTGTCGTCGATTCGCGACACTCTGCCGAAGCGAACGCGCAGAGTGCCCGCAATCATCGTTATTATCGTGTGTACGGATGCAAACCTTACCGACTTATCGCATTCGCCGTGCCGAGGTGATCGAACGCCCCGTGCCGGAAATCAGCGTCGTCGTACCGCTGTTCAACGAACGCGAAAACGTACCCGAACTGTATCGCCGCTTGTGCGAGAGCCTCGCGTCGATCGCGTGTGAAATCGTCTTCGTGAATGACGGCAGTTCGGATACCACGCCACAACAACTCGACGAACTGACGGCACGCGACCCGCACGTGGTGGCGATTCACCTGAGCCGGAATTTCGGCCATCAGGCGGCGGTGTCGGCGGGCCTCGATCACGCCACGGGGCAGGCTGTCATCGTGATGGATGGCGACCTGCAAGACCCGCCCGAAGTGTTGGCGCAGTTCATTGCGAAATGGCGCGAAGGACACGATGTCGTGTATGCGGTGCGAACGAAACGCAAGGAAGGGTTGCTGAAACGAGCTGCGTATTTCAGCTTTTACCGCCTCTTGCGCGCCATCGGCGACATTGACATCCCGCTCGATAGCGGTGACTTCTGCCTCATGGATCGCAAGGTCGTCGATGTGCTGCGGCACCTTCCGGAGCGCGTGCGGTTCGTGCGCGGATTACGCACATTCGTCGGCTTTCGGCAAGTCGGCCTGATCTACGAGCGCGACGCCCGCGCGGCCGGAACTCCCAAGTACACCTTCCGCCAACTCATCGGCCTCGCCACCGATGGCATCGTCAACTTCAGCAGTTACCCGCTCCGCGCCATCAGCTATTGCGGCATCGTCGCCATGATTATGGCAATGCTGGCCAGCGGGTGGGTGGGTGTTGAGGCTATTCGCACGGGTTCCGTACCGTCGGGTTGGTCGGTCATCGTTGCCATCGTGCTGTTCATGGGCGCGACGCAACTTCTGAGCTTGGGAATTCTCGGGCAGTACGTTTGCCGAATCTTCATTGAAGTGAAGGGACGTCCGAACTACATCATCCGGGATATTCGCGTCGGCCAACCCGAATCGGTGCCGATTCGCATCGCTCGATAACAACCTTTATG
>JAYSKW010001123.1:0-5675 GCA_043726085.1 Limnoglobus sp. | reverse complement strand
GTCGGCCCCGGCGAAGCGAGATGAACTTTGGAAAAAATCGGATCTGCCAGCGAAGCGGGAACGCTTGAAGAAAATTCTCGGTGTCGTCGATGTTCGACTGCTTGCCAAGCTGGAATATGTCGGTGGGCCAGATCGGCCATCGTTGCTTGCAGAGGTGGACGGGTGCAAAATTTATGCGGTGCGTTGGGACGTGCTTAACGGCGTCGATGCCGAAGGCTTATTGATCGAACCGAAGGGAAAACCGAAAGCGAACATCGTCGCGATTCCGCACGCCGACCAACACCCCGAACAACTCGCGGGGCTGATGCCGGGCGATGATTTTGGTTTGCGCCTTGCCCGTAGTGGATGCCGCGTTCTCATACCCACACTCATCGACCGCGACGACAAGTATTCCGGCAACGCGCGCATGAATCGTTGGACGAACTATACGCATCGCGAGTGGATTCATCGCATGTGCTACGAGATGGGCCGCACACTACCCGGCTACGAAGTACAAAAGGTTCTCGCCGCCGTCGATTGGTTCGAGAAGCAGGATGCGAGGGCGAAGATCGGCGTCATCGGTTACGGCGATGGCGGCATGATCGCTCTCTACGCGGGCGCATTGGATGAACGAATCGCGGCCACGCAAGTCGCGGGCTACTTCAGCCAACGCGAAAAATTATGGGAAGAGCCGATCGATCGAAATGTATGGGATCGCGTTCGCGAATTCGGCGATGCGGAGATCGGAGCGATGATACATCCGAGAGAGTTCATTTCAACAATGAATATGCAAAGTCCTAAATGGGATTCTCCAACTATCGTCAAAGTAGGTCGTGCTGGTACTGCGCCTGGTCGACTCATTGCAACATCCTTCGATCATAAGGAAAATAATCGCCATCAATCCATCGTTAGTAAGCCATTACTGAAAGGGAACATACACGATGTCATTCGCGAGGGTGGACTTCTTGAGAAAGATGTTCCAGATATGCAAATCCTATCCAGTCTGAAACTGGATGACGCAGACCCAGGTCGATTGACCGAGCGGCCAGTTAAATTTCAGTCCGATAGAGTAGCTCGTCACAAACGTCAGTTCGATCAACTCGTCGCGTATTCGCAAAATCTGTGGCGGCATTCGGAGCCGGTTCGCAAGGAGTTTTGGAAGAAGGCGGACACGACTTCGCTGGAGAAATGGGAAGCATCGTGCGAGTCGTATCGCAACTATTTCCACGAAGAAGCAATTGGCAAGCTGCCCGAACCGACGATGCCCTTAAACCCGCGTACGCGACAAATCTACGATACGGCGAAATGGACGGGCTACGAAGTGGTGCTTGACGTGTACGATGATGTTTTCGCGTACGGCATCATACTCTTGCCGAAGGACATGAAGCCTGGCGAGAAGCGGCCCGTGGTGGTTTGCCAACACGGTCTCGAAGGGCGGCCAACGGATGTGTGTAACCCGAAGGAGCGTACGAAATACTATAACTCGTATGCAGCCCAACTTGCAGATCGTGGATACATCGTGTTCGCACCACAAAACCCATACATCTTCGATACGCACTTTCGGCAGATCATGCGAAAGGCTAACCCACTCAAATTGTCGCTGTTTAGCTTCATCATTCGTCAACATCAGCGGATCATCGATTGGCTCGAAACGCAGCCGAATGTCGACGCAAAACGCATCGCGTTCTACGGCCTCAGCTACGGCGGCAAGACCGCGATGCGGGTACCTGCCGTAGAAAAACGCTATTGCCTCAGTATTTGTTCGGGTGACTTCAACGAATGGATCGGCAAGATCGTGAGTACGGAGTTGCCAATGAGCTACATGTTCACGAAGGAATACGACATGCTCGAATTCAACCTCGGGCATACCTACAACTATGCCGAGATGGCAAACCTCATCGCGCCGCGACCGTTCATGGTCGAGCGCGGCCACGACGACGGCGTCGGCATTGATGAGATGATCGCGTATGAATTCACCAAGGTCCGGTATCTTTACGAAAACAAGTTGAAGATCGGCGACCGCACCGAACTCGAGTTCTTCGTCGGCGGGCACGAAATCCACGGCAAAGGCACCTTCGCCTTCCTGGACCGGCACCTCAACTGGAAGCCGAAGTAAATCGAATTTCACCACAGAGAACACAGAGATCACAGAGAAGCAAAAAATTAAGCAATATATCAGTTCGATTTCATGTACTGCTTTCTTAACTCTGTGATCTCTGTGTCCTCAGTGGTTAATGTTTTATTCCACTATACCATCGACCCACTGCTCGAACTGTTTGGCTTTTTCTTGCCAGCCTTCGGAGTCGAGGCGTGTGCGGTCGGCTTGCTGATTTGCGGGAATACCCGATGTGATTCGCTCCAGAACGGTTGCGGTGAAACTCTCCTTCGTGGGGCAAACATCGCAACTTTCGGCCCACGGTCGTGTGGCAGGTAGGTCGCGAACGACGACCGGTTTTCCCGTGGCGAGGTATTCTTTCAACTTCAATGGTTGCATCGCTCGCGTCACGGGGAGATCGGAGTAAGGCATCACCAGCACGCTGGCGGCGGCGGCCACGGCGGGCAACTTCGCGAACGGCATCGCGGGGTAAATCTTCACCCGAGGCAACGCGAACAACTCCGGGTCGGGATCTTCTTGCGGGCCGATGAACAACAATGTGCCCGTCGTGAGATTCGACGCGAGGTGCTTCACGAACGACAGATCGAGGCGGCGATCGATGACGCCCCAGAAGACGATGAATGGCGTCGCCAGCCCCGCAAACTCGGGGAGTTCGATGTGCGGCGAGTATCGCCAGTGATCGAGATCGACGCCGTGCGTGAGTAATTTTGCGGTTTTGCCGAACGTGCCGATGTATGACACCAGTGTGTCACTGACTGCAACGACTTCATTCATTTTCGGCAACAAATCGCGTTCCATTCTTGCCATCGTTACGCCATCGTAACCGGGCCAGACGCTGAAATCGTCGACGCAATAATACGTCCAGCGGTTCGCGGGCAATTCGCCGACGAGGTCGGCAACGAGTGGCAGCGTCGTGATGACGTTCGGCATTTGTGGCAGCGATTCGAACACGGGCCGCAACGAACGCAGGAGCAATTTGCGATTCAGCGAACGCGCCATTCGCGAATGGAATGATGGCCACATTTTCGGCGAGAGGATACGCGGCGATTGTGGTTCGATGGACGCAGAATCAGTGGGCTTACGCCCACCGCTCGCCTTCGTCCACGATTTCAACTTGCCTGCCACGCGCTCCAGCGTCGACAAATCGAGCCGAGGCGGGCGGGTGCCGATGGTGTTCACCCAGAGTATTTCACGGTGGCCCAGCAGCTTGCCAATCAGGTGCTGGCAACTCGATGGATGGCGGCCCCAGTCGTCGGCGAACACGACCAGAGGGCGAGCGGCGGTTGGTGTCATAAACTCATTATGGAACAGATTCGCCCAAACAGAGAGCGTTCATGCCGACAAAGTTTTCGTGCCCACTATCGTTTCACACGTTGGAGCCATGCGCGCGTCGAGGAGAACCCGTCTCGGTCGGTCTGCCGTGGCCACGCGGCGCGATCTCGGACGAAAAATACTTCCAGCTAGTCGGCCCCGATGGTTCGCCACAAGTCTTGCAAACGAAAGTGCTCGACCGTTGGCCCGATGGCAGCGTGCGCTGGTGCCTGTTCGATTTCCTGGCCACATGGGACGGCAAGAGCGAGAGCGGGTATCGGGTGGAGGTGGGAGAGAATCGCCGCGCGGAAAATGTGTCACAGTTTCCATACTTTCGTGGAATCAATCTGTACGCGGAAATCGAGCTCGCTGAATATAAGGGTTATATCCACAAAGCAAAATCACTAGACGGAGGCGCAATTCGTCAACGATCGCAGATGGAACCATTGTCGTTTGGAGTGTGTTTTGTCAGTGGAATTTTAGACTGTTTTGCGAATATTCCAGTTGCTCGCATTCAACTCACGATCTTAAACCCACTCTCTGCCGATCACCCTGGCGGCAACTGGGATTTAGGCAACAGCGGAAACGTGTTGATTCAATCGTTTGAAGTGCAAACGGGAGTAGGCAATTATTATTCAGAGGACGCAAGTGCCATTTTAAGAAAATACATGCACCTGAGTCATTCGCCGGGTACAAGTTTATCACCACCTCCAACACCTATCAACAATCTGGTGTCGATTTCCACACAAATACACCAACCCCTTCGTTTGATCGAAAACTTCCACATTGTGCAAGAATCGTCAGGCGGGGAAAACTGGAACAGTTCTAACCACATTAGCCACCGTCGCAAAATCGAACAAAAAGTGAGAGGGTATCAATTTAAATACTCCGACATAGCTGAGACGGGACTTCGATCTACCCCCATCGTCACTATGGATCACAATGAATCTCATGTCGGATTCGCAATGCCTCATTTCTGGGAGAATTTTCCGAAAGCGATACGAGCCGATCACAATAGTATCACACTCGAACTTTTCCCAAAGCTGCCAACAGCTCATGAACTTCAAGGTGGCGAGCAGAAGACGCACACTTTCTATGTGGCGTTTGGCAAAGATACGATCACCGATGATCCGATGGTTTGGTGTCGCTCGCCGATCGTTTGCACCGCGTCGCCGGAGTGGTATGCGGCTTCGGGGGCGATTGAATATCTGACGCCGAAGGCGAGCGATCCGCACGCGAAGTACCTGGCACTCGTCGATCAGGCGATCGAAGGGCCGGATACATTTTTGACGAAGCGCGAGACGATCGACGAGTATGGCTGGCGGAATTTTGGCGATATTTATGGCGATCACGAAGCGGTCGGTTGGGCGGGAAAGTCGCCGATGATTTCGCATTACAACAATCAGTACGATTGCGTGGCGGCGTTCCTCATTCAGTTTTTTCGTAGCGGCGACACGCGCTGGTTGTCGCAGGGAATCGAGTGTGCGGACCACACCTGCGACATCGATATTTACCACACCGATGGCGACAAGGCGGCATACAACCGCGGGCTGTTTTGGCACACCTACCACTACGCCGACGCCGACACCGGCACGCACCGAAGCTACCCGAAATCGCTGACGCGCGGCCCCGTCGAAAGCCTCACGAAGAAGATGGACGAACTCGGCGAGACGGCGAAGATGTTGAAGAAATCGTACGCCGTCGGCGGCGGCCCGGCATCGTCGCACAACTACAACGCGGGGCTGATGCTCGGCTATTTCCTGACGGGGAACACGCTCTATCGCGACACCGCCATCGACCTCGCGAACTTCGTCATTAACATGGAAAATCCAGCGAAAACGCCGTTTCGCTACCTCTCCCGCGAGTACACGGGGCTGGCCACCGAGTCCGGTGGTGGCGGCTATCACGGCCCCGGCCGCGCGGCCGCGAATTCGATTCTGGCACTAATTGTCGGCCACCAACTGACGCGCGAGAACCGCTACCTCGAGAAAGCGGAACAACTGATTCGCCGAGTCGTACACCCGAAGCAAAACCTCGAACGGCTCGACTTGCTGAACGCGGAACTGCGTTGGTTTTACACGATGACGCTGCAAGCGCTCGGGCGCTACCTCGATTACAAAATCGAACTGGGCCAACTCGACCATAACTACGCCTACGCACGCCTCTCGTTGTTGCATTACGCGCGCTGGATGGCGACGAACGAACACCCGATTCTGGACACACCGGAGAAGTTGCAGTACCCGAACGAGACGTGGGCTGCGCAGGACAT
>JAYSKW010001122.1:0-7547 GCA_043726085.1 Limnoglobus sp. | reverse complement strand
GTGATCGAATCCGGAATATTCACATATGAAGTGAGGATTTCGGAGGGAAAATATTCCGGCATGGCCTGTTTTGTGGCGAGCGATTTCGTCGCACGAAATGAGGGCCATCGTTTTTAATTCCTTCCGGCAACCAAGTTGGGCGTTCTTCTGACATGAAATAGATTCGGTCTGTGCCCTATGCTCAGTTGCCAACTCGAATCCATCTCCAATTATCTATAATTCTATCGCTAATACTTCAAATCGAAGTCAAAGCGAATGTTGGAAAATCATTCCTCTTTCGGCAGGAAGTTCCCACGGACGGTCGTACGTGGGCGTTCCGCCCATTTTCAGACTGACCCACACGAATGTCAGCAGTGAATAGCCAGGTCGCAGTTCACCGAAGAACCACCAAAACTTTGGTTCCCGCGTGGTTTCCGTTGATCGAAATCGGACGTAAGTCGTTGGTGTGCTAGGTTGATTCCGAAATTCGAGAGTGAGTTCGCGGAGGGGTGGGTGGTAAATGGCGAAACCACTTTCCTGCGACCCAAAGCCTCCGTGTCGCGGCGAATCACGCGATGGCGTCTTTCCACTTCTTGACGCGCAGCGGGTCGATTTCGCCGTCGCGCAGGCCCGCCATGCAGACGGCTCCGCGGACGGCGTACCACGTCGGTTTCACGGCCTTCAGCGCCTTCAGGTTCTCGAATTTCAACGAGCCGCCGATGGCCACGGGGACGCCGCTCGCTTGCAGTGTCGTTACCAGTTCGGTGATCTCATCCACATCGAGGAAGTTGAGTAAGTTCTTGCTGTCTTTCACGTAGGTATCGAGCAAAAACGCCTTGAAGCGAAATCGTTTGGCGAACTTCGCGACTTCGTCGGGCGGCACCGATTTGGCGCGTTGCCAGTCGGCATACGCGACCGCAACGACTTCCGGACCGCGACGAACTTGACGACGCACATCGAGCAAATCCTCGCCCCAACCGGGCGTGTGCGTGTACCCGGCGAGTCCCCATTTGATGTAATCGAGCTTGAGTTGGAGGTGCCAGTGCGCTTCGGTGAGGATCGCCGGGTGCCATTCGCCGAACGCGGCACTGACGGGCACCTGCCCCGCCACGGCATCGACGACGGCGGCGACGACTTCGGCTTCGGCCATGCCGAGCGCGCCCTTCGAGGGTTCCTTAATATCGATGAGGTCCGCCCCCGCCGCAATGGCGACGAGCGCTTCCTCGGCGTTGCGGACGCTGACGAGTAACTGGTTGCTTCCGTGCTTCATGGCAAGGGTTCTTCGTATTCGGGTGGTCGAACGACGATCCGTGTTTGCGGCGGTGGCACGGGTCGTTCGATGGCCGCGATCGGGACAATCGAGAGCGGGAAAAAGAGCGTTTTCCCCGCGTAAGGTTGAAAGGGCACCGGTCGTGCGGCGTCGAACCGGAAGCCGTACATCTGCGGCGGTTGGAACCATTCGCGTGCGTTTAAGTGCCACTCGCAGTCGCGCGCAAACGGCTCCATCGCTGGGTACACTATGCAGTCTATCAGGTTGGCCACCCCTATCAGCCCCCCGATCCGGCTGGCGGCAACCATGAGGTCCGGGGTGTCGATGTGCGCCCACGCTTCGGCGCGCGGGTCGGGCAGCTTGCTGGCGTGTATCCAGATCGGGCCACGCCGTTGCGTGCTCCACGTGCGGACTTCGATCGTCTTGCGGCCCGCCACGATTAGCGCCGCCCACGGTTGCCGAATCGATAGCGCGTATGCGACATCCGCCATATCTTGTGCATCCTTCCAGTTCGCGTCTGCGGGGAATTTTACTCCGGGAACGAACGTCGGGTGCGTTTTCCGCTCGCGCGGCGAAATTATCGGATGAGCGGAACACGTGCGCTTTGCAAAACATCGGTTGTCGAACTAGATACCCGTAACGATTGTGACTGGCGACGATTCGCCAACGGTGTTTCTCGCAGCGTATTAAATTCGGACGCGCCTGATGCCTGCTCCCTTAGCCACACACCAAGAACCGATACCAGGCTACCGACTGATCGAGCGGCTCGGTCGTGGCGGGTTCGGCGAAGTGTGGAAGGTCGAAGCGCCGGGCGGGTTGATGAAGGCGATCAAGTTCGTCTTCGGTGACTTGAACGATCACGACGACGAGAACATTCGCGCCGCCGAGCAAGAAAAAAAGGCGATGGAGCGGGTGAAGACGATTCGCCACCCGTACATTCTTTCGTTGGAACGCTACGACATCATCGACGGTCAGTTGATGATCGTGATGGAACTCGCGGACTGCAACTTGTGGGATCGCTTCCGCGAGTGCCGCGGGCTGGGGCTGGTCGGCGTGCCGCGCGAGGAACTTCTGCGCTACATGGAAGAAGCCGCCGAAGCGCTCGATCTGATGAACGACAAGTATCGCATTCAGCACCTCGATGTGAAACCGCAGAACCTGTTTCTCGTAAGTAATCACGTCAAAGTCGCCGACTTCGGCCTGGCAAAGATGTTCGATGGTTACCGGGGAACGATCACCGGCGGCGTGACTCCGGTATATGCAGGCCCGGAAACTTTTGAAGGCTACGTCAGCCGGTTTACCGATCAGTACAGCCTCGCAATCGTGTTTCAGGAACTGCTAACGGGCACGCGGCCGTTTAACGGAAGCAACACGAAACAGTTGGTGATGCAGCACCTAAACGGCGTGCCGGACCTCGATGCGTTACCCCCGTCGGATCGTCCCCACATCGCGCGATCGTTGGCGAAGAAGCCCGACGAGCGATGGCCGAGTTGCACGGAACTGATTCGCGCATTGCGGCAATCGACGGTGACCGACAAAGCGCCGACTCCGCCACGTATACCGATGCCCGCCGCACCGCGACCGACGGTTGCCGAACTCGGGGCGACGCGGAACCTCGCGGAACTCGGCAAGCCGCGTCCGCGACCGACGTTGTCGCAGGTCACGCCGAGCCGTAGCCCCGCGAGCCGCACACCGCATCCGCACACGACCTCGGGCCGACTCGGTTCGACACAGTTGGTGACGCCGCAGGCCGCGAATGCGAATACGCTCCAGAACGGACCGTCACAAAATCTGACGATCACGCTGCAACGGCCGGTCGTCGTGCAGACGGCGAAGATGAACAGCCTCGGGCTGGCACCTCCGGCGCGCGAACAAAACGGCGTGATCTTGCCCGCGTTAATCGTCGGTCTCGGCCACTCGGGAATGCTTGCGATTCGCGTGATGAAGCGGATGATCCGCGAGCGATTCGGCCCCGAACCGTTGCCTCACATTCGCTTTCTGGCGATCGATACCGATCCCGAATCGGCGAGCTTGGCCGTATCGGGAAAGTTCGCCGGCGACCCGCTGAGTGTCACGGAAATCGTCACCGCACGTTTGAACCGCTCCACACATTACCTTCAACGCGATGGCATTCCGCCGGTCGAGCAATGGCTGCCGCCGGGCATCTTGTACAAGTTGCCTCGCGACCCCGCCGCGGCTTCGGGCGTACGCGCGTATGGCCGTCTCGCACTCGTCGATAATTACCGGATGATCTCGCAGCGAATCCGCAGCGAAATCGAGACGTTCCTTTCCGACGAACCAATCGACAAAGCCGTGTCGCGCACGGGCCTCAGTCTATCGAGCAACCGTGCGCGGGCGTATGTGGTTGCTGGGACGGCGGGTGGCACCGGTGGCGGGATGTTTCTCGATATGGCGTACGTCATCAAAAACGAATTCCGACAGATCGGCTATGTGCGTCCAGAAACGATCGGCGTGTTGCTCGTTCCCGCAGCGGATCGCACCGTAGCCAAGGGGCAGGCCCTCGCGAACACGTTCGGTGCGCTGACGGAACTGCATCACTTCCATCAGGGGCGTTCGCGGTACACCGTTCGTTTCGATAACGCCGAGCCATCGATTACCGACGGCGACGGCCCGTTCAGTCGTTGCGGCCTCGTGCAGAGTGGAAATCGAAACACGCCGACCGAGCAATCCAAGACGGCCGGGCTGATCGCTCGCACGCTGTATCTCGATTTGTTCACGACTACGGGCCGTACGATCGATTCGATTCGCAAGGAAGCGTTCGACCTGAACCGCGAAGGGATTTCTGTCGTGCAATCGACTGGCGTTTATCGGATCAACTGGCCACGGAACGAACTATTATCGACCTCGACGCGGAGTTTCGCACAGCGTCTGATTCAGCGTTGGACGGCGAAAGACGCTTCCCACTTGCGCGAACCGATTCAGACGTGGCTCGACGACCAATGGCAGAAGCGGAACCTCGAACTCGAAGTGGTGGTTGGCGAATTCGAGAAAGCGATCAAGGATGCACTTCGTGAAGAGCCGGATCGCGTGTTTCATGCGTTCGTCGATCCACTCCGCCAGCGAACGCCGGGTGCGGCGCGTTTCGATGCGGAGGCCGCCGTTGCCGTGCTCGAACAGATTCTGAACGTGGTGGGCAAGCCCGAACACGAAAACGACAAGGTCGGCACGCTGAAGGCCGTGCTCGACCGACGCGGCAAGACACTCGCGACCGAGGCGGAAGGGCATCTTTCGGCAATGGCGGTTTCATTCATCGAACAACCGCAATACCGCATGCCTGGTACCGAAGAAGTGCTTTCGCAGATTACTGAACGCCTGAAGCGAACCATAGACGGACTGACTGGCGTGCGGACCGGTCTCGTTCGCGAAGTCTGGGACACGTACTCGCGAATCTTCCCAGTGATCGGCAACTTGTCCGGTGGCCTGGGCATGATCGGTACGCGGAAAGCGACCGTCACCAGCGAGTTGTTCGACTTGTTCCAGTCGTACCCGACCAAGCGGCTGAAGTTGCTAGTTCTCGATGCCACGCTTGCGATTTATCGTTCGCTGTTGTCGTCGGTCCCAGAATACACGCGCGAAGTCGGGATGTGCCGCTCGCGCCTCGTAGAAATCTCGCAGTCGTTCGCCCCCACCGAGAAGCCGATCCCGTTCCACTCCGGCCCCGGTCGGATGATCCTTCCGCAAGGCGTCGAAGGCGTCGATGGGGCCGCCGATCAATTCCTTGCGTCGTTGTCCTCGAAGGAGATTCTCGACTTCGATAGCGGGTTACAGCAAGAAATTGCGAAGCGGTTTCGCAGCCTCGTCAACGTGTGCGTGAAACCGGAGTACGCGCCGTCATTCGCGACGTTGCTCATGACGCAATCGCACGCCTTTCTCGACATGCGGCTCGAACGATCCGACCCCGTTGCCGTGCTCTTCCGCAGCCGCGACGTGGGGCCAGGCACCGACAAAATGCTGATTCAAGCATTTGAAGGTGCCGCACCGGACCTGACGAGCGTATCGGGAAAGCCGCAGATGGAAGCGACGATCCTCGCCTGCCCGCTCGGACCGAACGGCGACCGCTTCCGCGATTTAGTCGAAGCGACATTGCCGGGCATCGGGTTCATTCCCGCTGTGCTTTCGGACGACATTGCATTCATCCGCGAGTATCCGCTGTTGCCGCTGAATGAAGTTCCGCAGCTTGCGGGACATGCACGCGAAGCGTACGCGGCGCAACTGGCCGCCGAAAGCTCGCCGCATACCCGAACCGATATTAACTGGCCGAGTGTAGGTACCCCGTAGTTCCGTATCCTTCCGTTGTCCCCCGTACTGTTCAGAGGCAGATCATGGCCGTTCGATTCGATGCCGATTGTGAGCCGGTGCCCGGCTATCGGCTCATCGGCCGAATCGGTAGCGGCGGCTTCGGTGAAGTCTGGAAGTGCGAAGCCCCTGGCGGCATTTTCAAAGCCGTCAAGATCATCCATGGAGACTTGCGCAGCAAGGATAACGACCTCGTACGCTACGCCGAGCAAGAACTCAAATCGCTGAAGCGCGTCAAGTCCGTCCGCCATCCGTACTTGCTCGCGCTGGATCGCTACGACATCATCGAAGGTCGGCTTTTGATCGTGATGGAACTCGCCGATTGCAACCTCTGGGAGCGATTTCGCGAGTATCGTCTGAAAGGGCAACTCGGCATCCCGCGCGAGGAACTCCTCACGTACATGTCGGAGACGGCGGAAGTGCTCGACCTCATGAACGTAGAGCACGGCCTGATGCACCTGGACATCAAACCGCAGAATATCTTCCTCCAGTACAACCACGTCAAGGTCGGCGACTTCGGCCAAGTCAAAGATCTCGAAGGCATGTTCGCCGAAGTCACCGGCGGCATCACGCCCGTGTACGCGGCCCCGGAAACCTTCGACGGCGTCGCTAGCCGGTATTGCGATCAGTACAGTCTCGCCTGCGTTTATCAGGAACTACTTACGGGGCAGAGGCCATTCGATGGCTCGAGTATGCAGCAGTTGCTGATGCAGCATCTGACGGCCCCACCGAACCTCGCACCCTCGCCCCCCGGCGACCGCGTTGCCCTTCGGAAAGCACTCGCCAAAAAGTCCGATGAACGCTTCCCGAACTGCTTCGAGTTTGTGAAAGCGTTGCGGAACCCACCGGACAGCGCGTCGATCGTCATCGCTGAATCGGAGATCGTGACCGCGACCAGCGCGGATCGGCTATCCGAATTACTCCTCGGCGGCTCGTCGTTGCATCTGGCGCGAACGAGCGACTCGAATTCCTACGCGGCGAAGCCTGGCTCGAAGCCGTTGTCCGGGTCGGACTTCATGCGGACTGACACTCCGATGCCGCGGGCCGTTCCCGTTGCGGAATCGACCCGCATCGTCCCGCCCGAACAAACGGGCGACGGGCCGATCCGTCCGACGCTGATTATCGGTTTGGGGCAGACGGGCTTGGAAGTGCTGCAACGGGTGCGGAAGGAAACCGCCCAACGCTACGGTTCCGCACAACACACGCCATGCTTCCGCACGTTGTTCATCGACACCGATCCCGACGCGCTCGAAGCCGCCACGGCCGAACGTCAAGGCGCATTGTCCGCGTTACACCCCGAGGAAGTCTTCGCTGCCAAGCTGAATCGACCCGCATATTACATGAAAGCCCGCGCCAACGGGCGATCGCTCGTCGAAGGCTGGTTCGATTCGCAACTGCTGCACCGCCTGCCGCGCACACCCGTGACTATGGGTTTGCGCACGCTGGGCCGGCTCGCATTCTGCGATCACCAACGTACGATCTTGCAGCGGATTTCGGAGGAACTCGAACTGTCGACGAGCGAGGAAGCGCTGGCCGAAACGCTCGCGAATACGGGCCTCGAACTGCATACGAACCGCCCGCACGTTTTCCTGGTCGCCGGGTTAGCGGGTGGCACGGGCGGCGGCATGTTCCTCGATTTAGCCTATGCCGTAAGGGCGAGACTCAAGCTCCTCGGCTATACGCCCGAAATCACCGGTGTGTTTCTCGTACCGCCGGACGATAACACCGACGCGCTCGACCCGCAGTGTCGAGCGAATACATACGCCTCGCTGACCGAGTTGAACCATTATTCGCGGATGGGAGCGACGTTCCACGCGGTCTACGACGACGGGGCCAGCGTGCATGAAACCGAACCGCCGTTCACCGACATCGTGATGCTACCCGCCCCGCCGTCACCCATTTCGGCGAACACGCCGACGGGTTCGCACACGCCGAGTACGCCGTTAAATACTCGCCGTGGCACGCCGACGGGCACGAGCTA
>JAYSKW010001121.1:0-1846 GCA_043726085.1 Limnoglobus sp. | reverse complement strand
CGGTTGGGCACCGCGACGCCGGTTCCGCTTCGGATACTTTTTCCCCACCGACGTCTACGAATGTCTCGTCGGTAAGCTCGTTACGCCGGGGTGTACGTGGCTCGATGTCGGCGGCGGGAACGCGATCTTCCCCGAGAACAAGAGCTTGGCGCAAGAACTCGCCTCGCGATGTGCGAAGGTCGTTGCGGTCGATCCGAGCGATAACGTGCTGCAAAACAAGTTCGTTCACGAATCGCACCGTTGCCTGTTGGAAGAATACAAGACGAACGAGCAATTCGATTTAGCCACGATGCGGATGGTCGTCGAGCACGTCGGCGCTCCGCAGGAGTTCGTGGCGGCACTCGCGAAGTTGGTGAAGCCCGGCGGCACCGCGGTCGTGTTCACGGTCAATCGCCGCTCTCCGATTACGATGCTATCGTGGTTGATTCCGTTTCGGTTGCACCATCCCATCAAGAAGTTATTCTGGGGCGGCGAAGAAGAAGATACGTTCCCCGTGCAATATCTCATGAACACGCGAGCCGAACTGCGCACGCTGTTCACGCAAGCGGGCTTCGTGGAACGAGCGTTCACCCAGCCCGACGATCTTTCGACGTTCGGACGTTTCCGCTGGCTGAACTACCTCGAATTGAAAGTCTGGAGCGGCTTCCGTCGCCTCGGCATTCGCTACCCCGAGAATTGCCTGCTGGGCGCGTATCTTCGTCGTGAGTAGTGGCGAGTAAAACGTCTTAACCAACAATAACCACTTGCAACTATCCACTACTATCCAACAAACACGCCACCCGTGAATCCGGCAAGTGCATCGAAATCGAACTGTGGGTGGAGGAATAGTGCCAAAGTCATGTCATCGGACGGACTCTGGTGTTCTCACATCGCGCGCCGAAACGGCATTCCCGCCCGATATTGTGCGAGCCTAGTGCGATAATCGGCAACGAGGCCCGTTGTGGGGGGCATGTCGGTAGCGGGGGTGGCCTCGGCGAGGGTGATGGCCTTTTCGATCCAGTGGATCGCTTTCGGGAAGTCGCTCGCCTCGGCGTGTGCGGCGGCGAGCGTGTCCATGTGGCCGTGTACTTTCCAGTGGCCTAACTCGCAACAGCGCGTGGCGAACTCGATGGCCCGCGTGCCGTTGCGTATCGTGGCGTCGGGCGATGTCGCCCAGATCCACGCGATCTGGTTGTAGCACGGCACGGAGTCCGGATCGCGTTTCAGCACCTCAAGTTGATCCGCCACCGCGAGCGCATCGTCGCCTTTGCGGTAGTGTAACCCGGCCCGCAGTGCGTAGGCACTCTGGCGATTCGGATCGGCGGCGAGGATGTCGTTGAGTTCGACGAGTGCGCGATCCCAGTCGCGAAGTTCGATGTCGCACATCGCGCGCAATTCCAACGCGATTGGCATTTTCGGCGACAGCGCCAAGATGCGTTCCGCCCCATCGCGGGCTTCGGCGTAATCTCGCATCTGGACTTGGATCATCGCGCGTTGCAAGATGGCGGCGACGTCTTGCGGGTCGCGTGCGGAGGCTTCGGCGAAATCGGCCATCGCTCCGGCACGGTCGCCCATCGCTTGTCGAGCCGTCGCACGCGCTTCATACGCCAAGGCGAAATCGGGGTTGGCGATCAATGCGAGGTCGGCGTCTTCAATCGCCGCCGCGAAGTTCCCGCACTCGGTGTGCAACTTCGAACGCCGTGCCAGATATTGCTCCGCGTTCGGCGGATCCATCCGAATCGCGGTCGCATAATCGCTGAATGCCGTAGTGGAATCGCCGCGCTCCGCGTGGCAATGCGCCCGAATCGCGTGAACATCCGCGCGGCCCGGATCGAGTTCCATTGCCGAGTTGCAATCGAGCGCCGCA
>JAYSKW010001120.1:0-1372 GCA_043726085.1 Limnoglobus sp. | reverse complement strand
GAAAATCCGCTGGTTCGGCCTCGTCGCCGGCGTCGTCATCGCGCTCGTTGGCTACCCCGCGAACGGGCAGTCGCCGCTGTATGCCATCTTGCTGTTGGGCCTCGGGTACACGACTCTAGACACGTATTTCTTCGCCCGTGGCCGTGTGTTCCTTCGCGATTATCCGCTCGTCATCGCGGCGATGGAGAGCCTGTTCATCGCTTTGCTGTGCCATTTTGAAACGGGCCTCGATAGCCCGTTTCGCTTCTATTACTTGCTCTCGGTCATCTGTTGCGCCATCCGCTTTTCGCAACGTACCACGTTCGCGGCGTGCGGTCTGCACTGCCTCAGCTACGGCATGTTGTACCTCGCACAGCCCGAAGAACGCCGCAACGTGCCGCTGCTGGCGTTGACAATTATCGTGCTGGTCTGGGTGTCGTGGGCGGCGAGTGCGATGGCACGATTACTGAAAATTGCTGGGGAACGCTTGCGGATGTTGAACGCGGAACTGCGCGATAATCAGGGGCAGTTGGAAAGTCGGATTGCCGAACGGACGCGAGATCTGCAAGAGATTCAGGCGCAGGTACTGCACCAGGAAAAGATGGCCGCATTCGGGTTGTTGGCCGCCGGTATCGCGCACGAAGTCGGGAACCCGCTCACGTCGATTAGCTCGTTGGTACAGATGCTCGAACGCCGCGACCAAGACCCGTACACGCGGGAAAAACTCGGGCAGGTCGGCGGACAACTCGTGCGGATTCAAGCGATCCTTCGCGAACTCGTTCTGTTTAGCCGCCCCGCAAGCGGGCAACGCGGCAAAGTCTCCGTGGCGGAAATTATCGACGAAGCGCTCGGCATCGCAAAGTATTATCGTGGCGGCAAAACGCGCACCATCGCGTCCGATCTTGCACCGCAACTGCCGCTTATCGTCGGCGTGCGCGACCAACTCGTGCAAGTCGTGTTCAACCTCTTGCTGAACGCGATCGATGCGACGGGGAAGGGCGGGCGGATCGATGTGCGTGCCGAAATCGGCCGCGATGGCATTCAGCTTTGCATCGTCGACGACGGATGTGGCATCCCGTTGGATTCGCAATCTCGGCTGTTTCGCCCGTACTTCACCACCAAGAAACACGGCACCGGACTCGGGTTGTTCGTCACGCAAAAGATCGTCGTCGAACACGGTGGCACTGTCGCCTTCAACTCCGAACCGGGCCGCGGCACCACCTTCCGGATTCTGTTGCCCGTTCCGCAACCGGCCCCACTCGTCCCCGTCGAGGCGTAACCGAATGGCACTCGCGCAAATCCTCGTCGTCGACGACGAACCGCTGATCCGCGAGACACTCGCGGAGTTTCTCGAACAAGAACATTACGCGGTTCGCACGTGCGGCAGCGGCGA
>JAYSKW010001119.1:0-1587 GCA_043726085.1 Limnoglobus sp. | reverse complement strand
CTGCTTTCGCAATACGGCGTTCTCGACAATCGCGAATGGGCGAATGCCGCCGCGATTGCGCGACTTCCCGAATCTGAACGCATTGCATTGATCGAGCAGATCGGCGAGTCGTTACTCTTGAAGTCGCGTTTGGAACCGGACACACAGATTGCAATCCAGTGGAACGAGCAAGCGGCGGCGGCGTTCCAGATTCACGGCGAAATTCCGCGCGTCGTCTGGGACGAACGGCACCGGTTGGCGGTGAGACTCGGCAGGGACGTGGAATCGCGCATATATCACGAACGTGCGGAGAAACTCGCGCCGAACTACCGCGATTGGTATTTTTCCGGGTTGGCCGCACACGATGCCGGTGAATTTCCCGAAGCGATCGCTTGTTTTGAGAAAGCACTGAGCCGCGATCCGAAACACGATTGGTCGTGGCTGCTTCTCGGCCATGCGTGGTCGATACTCGGCCGCGACGATAAGGCCGAAGGCTGCTTCAACGCTTGCATCGCGCTTCAGCCCGAGCGTTTCATGGGCTATTACAATCGCGGGTTGTGCCATTACCGCAACAAGCAATACGACGCGGCGGCCGCAGATTTCAGCAAGGTGTTGGCACTCGAACCCGATCTGCGGAAAGCGCGAATCGAACGCGGGCAGGTGTACGTGGCAGCGGGGCGATATGCCGAAGCCGAGGCGGACTTCACGAAGGAACTCGAAAGCGGCTCGACCGAAACGCGGCTGTATTTCCTGCGAGCGAACACACGTTCCGCGCAAGAAAATGTGCCCGGTGCGGTAAAGGATCGCGACGAGGGAATGCGCCGCGAACCGAGCGACGAACTGAGTTGGGTCACGCGCGGGTTGGAGAAAGCCGCAGCGGGCGATGCGACCGGCGCGATTGCGGATTACGATCGCGCACTGAAACTTCACCCGCATTCGTACCTCGCGCTGATGAACAAAGCGAATGTGTACGACGAGAAACTCCATCGCGAAACCGATGCGATTGCGGTACTCAACATCCTCGTCGCACACCACCCGTACAATGCGACGCCGCGTGCGGGGCGCGCAGTGTTGTCGGCGCGGCAAGGGGATCGCAAGTCGGCGTTGACCGATGCGGAGTATTGCCTGACGCAGAATCCGAATGCCGAGATTCGCTATCAACTTGCGGGGGTTTATGCTCTGACGGCGAAAACGCACCCCGACGATGTCAAACGGGCGTTCGAGCTATTGCGTTCGGCGTTGAAAGACGGCTATGGCTACGAATTAATTCGCATCGATCCCGATCTGGCAACGGTTCGCGACCGTCCCGAATTCCGCAAGTTAATCGAAGCGGCGAATATGTTGCGAACGTCTCAGTAAATGGGCGTGGTTTGAAGCGAAGTTGCCGTTTTGCCGAAAAGTGGCTCCGGCGTGATTGCATTCGGTCAAAATCGGACGTAAGTCGTTGGTGTGCTAGGTTGATTCCGAAATTCGGGAGTGAGTTTGCGGAGGGGTGGGTGGAAAGTGCCAGAACCACTTTCCTGCTACCCAACGCCGCCACGATTGGAACCATGCCGAATATGCGATCTGCCCCGCGAACGGTTACCCACTGAATTTCGATCTCTTTCG
>JAYSKW010001118.1:0-1734 GCA_043726085.1 Limnoglobus sp. | reverse complement strand
GTTCGTGGTGGTCAGGCGGATCGACGTTTTGTTCTCGGGGTTCTCCAGCGGGATGCGAATCAGCGCGTCGGCCCACACGGCGGTCACGAACAAATCTTTGCCCGTCTTATCGAGCGTCAGCCCGCCCGCAACCATCCGTTGATTGCCAACGTCGATGTTAATCGTGCGGTGATTGTGCAGCAGCCCTTTGTCGAAATCCCAGACGTGAACGCGATCGAACTCGCCGCCACTGGCATACAACTGCTTGCCGTCCGGCGCGAACGCGAGGCCCGTGAACGACTGCGGCATCGTCACCCGCGAGGCGATTTTGCGGCTCGTCGGGCTGAGGTCGAGGATTACGACTTCGTGTTCCTTCATGCCGTTATGCAACACCGCCGCGAACAGGCCGTTCGGGTGCAACTCGATGTGAACCGGCAGGTCGCCGACTTCGACTTGCTGCCCGACTGGGTTCAATTTCCACTGGTTCGGCAACTGAATGAAGCCACCCTTCTGGATGCCCGGCAACACGCGCTCGACCGGTTTCGGGGCTTGGGCAAACGCGGGCACGCAGAGCAACGCCAACAAAGTGGCAGAGAGGATCCGAATCACGTGACAGACTCCGGAAGGCAGGGGGTACGTTCGCATTATGCAAAGTGAAGCGATCATCGCACAATGAAGAAGCGATGATGTTGGCGGATTCGCCAGATTGTCTTCGAGCCTCAATGGCTCATTCCACGGACGTTCGTCCGTGGGCTTGGGTTGTCATCACCCACACGAAAGCCAGTAGTCAAAAAATCCAAGACGATTCGACGCAAGTCGGAATTCGCGTCGTGCACGGAGTGACATAGAATTGTCGCCAAATGACATAGAAGTGCGCGCAAATGACATAAAATTGTCGCGCGCGGTCGATTTTGTGTCGCATCCGGTCGATTTTCGGGCGCGATTTGCGCCTGTTACCGAAACGATGGCAATCGGCGTAACCCTCGACATGAGTTCGATATGCGGCATATGCATCAGTGACTCGCGATCAAAAAAGCGTCGTTTTGGGGCCTCAAAAACCGAAAAAACACCCCAAAAACCGGTTTTGGAGTGTCTGCAATTGTGACTTACGTCGATCATGAGATCGCAAAAACCGACGTTTCGATGGATATTCCTACTTCATTGGAGTCACTTTCACGTTCAGGTTCTTCACGAGGAACGCCCACATATCGGCGGTTTCTTCGATGACCTTCGTCGTCGGCTTGCCCGCACCGTGGCCTGCTTTGGTTTCGATTCGTGCAAGAACCGGACTGTCGCCGGCATGACAGTACTGCAACATCGCGGCGTACTTGAAGCTGTGCCCCGGTACGACGCGGTCGTCGGTGTCGGCGGTCGTCACCATCGTGGCGGGGTACTTCGTGCCAGGCTTGAGGTTGTGATAGGGGCTATAGGCGAAGAGCGCCTTGAACTCTTCGGGATTGTCGCTGCTACCGTAATCGTCCACCCAGAATCGGCCGGCGGTGAACTTTTGGAAGCGGAGCATATCCATCACGCCGACGGCCGGCAGGCACGCGCCGAACAGTTCGGGGCGTTGCACCGTACACGCACCGACGAGTAACCCACCGTTGCTACCGCCCTGAATGCCGATCTTCTTCGGTGCGGTGTACTTCTCCTTAACGAGGTACTCCGCCGCCGCGATAAAATCGTCGAAGACATTTTGCTTCTTGAGCTTCGTACCGGCGCGGTGCCAGTCGTCGCCGTACTCGCCGCCGCCAC
>JAYSKW010001117.1:0-5395 GCA_043726085.1 Limnoglobus sp. | reverse complement strand
GCATTTTGCAGATCAGCGCCGGCAATTACGGCGGCAAACTCGGCCCGCATCACTTGCACCTCAAGAGCGTCCTCGGCGAAGGAGTGGCACCATGCTGACACTCGCACTTCGCGAAACGTCGCGGATTCCCATCGAAATCGAAGGCATCACGCCGGATCGGCTTCAGGCGCTTTCTCTGAGTGCCGTGTGCCAAATGCCCGTGCGCATTGGTAATCGCACGTTGTCACTCTGCGAACTGTTTACCATTGAAGGCGACCCTGCGGATGCCGTCATTCGCTTCAACGGCAACCTGGAATGCGTCAAAGGTATCGGTGCCGGCATGGCATCGGGGCGGATCGTTGCGGAGCAGGTTGGCATCCATGCGGGTGCGCGAATGACGGGCGGCACACTCGAACTGGCATCTGTAGGAAACTGGCTCGGCGCGGAGATGCGGGGCGGGCGGATCGTCGTAAACGGGAACGCCGGGAACAGCGTGGGCGGTGCGTATCTCGGCTCACGGCTCGGCATGACGGGTGGCGAGATTATCGTCCTCGGCAATGCGGGCGACGAAGTCGGCAACCGGATGCGTCGCGGGCTGATCGCCGTGAATGGCCGATGCGGCGCGTTCGCGGGGGCATCGATGATTGCGGGCAGCCTGTTTGCGTTCGGCGGTGTCGGCGAACGAGCCGGTGCGGGCATGAAACGCGGCACCATCGTCGTGGGAACGCCCGACGTCGAATTACCGCGAAGCTTCGGCTTTTCGTGCGAGTATCGCCCGTCGTTCCTCAGCGTCTACTTCCGATATCTCGCGTCAATCGCACGGTCCGACAGGCTGGCTTTGTTACAAGACCCTTCGCAGATGTTTCGCTGTTATCGCGGCGATCTCCTTACCGGAGGTCGCGGTGAGGTGCTTGCCCCCGTCTAGCCGCGCCGCGAAGTCTTCGGAGCGAAGCGCGGAGGCTCGATGTATCGGATACAACGCGATTTTCGCAAGTGTTCACGCCCCACGCTTCGCTACGCAGAGCCTACGCGGCGCGGCTAAACGTCGATTGCAATTATCGCACGATCCGCAGTGCCTCGCCGATCTTTGGCGTTAGCGATCGCGACACGCCGGATGGCGACACGCCTGAGCCGATGAGGCAGGCGGCGGCACCGGCGACTAAGCCGGATGCGGAGATCGGGTTTGCGATGCCGGGGACGACGACATCGGGCTTGGGCCGCAACGTGATCCCTGGCCCCGCGCCGGAAACGCCATCGGGCAGACCGACGGTGACGACGGTTGCGGCATCGGAAGGGATAGCGACTCCGACGAGTGTGGGTGCGTACGTCTGAAATGTGACGGTACCCTTCCCTGCCCCGTTCGCATCGACGGCGGCCACGTAGATTCGTGGTTGAATCTCGAACGACCGCGCGTTCAGACCCACGACTTCGATGTGTCCGACGATCTGGATCGCGTAACGCCCCGCATCGGTAACGGTTACTTCCAGCGACTGTTCGTACGTTGCAGAACCGGCCGTTCGCGACAACCGGACCGGTGCGGCAATCGACTTGGCCACAAGCACGAGATCGTCGGTTGCGGTCGTCTTGCCGGTGGGATCGCGTTGCCGCAACAACTGGAACGACAGCATCGCTGCGGCATCGATGTTCACTTCGTTGAGGTCGTCGCGCGGTTCGCGCCACTGCATACTGAAGCGTAACTTCGTGCCCGCGGCGATCGTTTGCGTCGCGGCACCATCGCTGCCGATCGAGCCGAGAAAGTTAATCTCCGGCGTCCAAGACCCGTTCGGCATTTTTGCACTATCGGTTGCGAACTCCATGATCCCGTTACCATCCGCATCGAGGAACGAACCCGACCAGACGCTGCCCACCGATGGACTCGCGGCTTGCACCCACGTCGGCCGCGACTTGGCGTTCGAGGGCAAGCGTCGGGACGATGTCGATGCACCGGCAATCCGTGCATCGAGCAGCAAGCTCAGATCGCTCATGCCATCGAGCGAGTAACCATCTTCCCAAACGAGCGTGTTGAGAATCACGCGGCAGGTTTTCAGTTCCAAAAGATCGTTCTTCAACTTCGCGAGCCGATCGTATTTCGCCTTGAACGCGGCTTCGTCGTCCTTCAACTTCGCAAACGACTTCTGTGCGTTTTCGCGGCGCACTCTCGGTTTGTCTTCGTCGCTCAGGTCGCCAAATGCTTTGCGATATTCTTCGACAATCCCATCGCGACGGATGCCGAGGACGTCCGATTCGGCGATCAGTTCCTCCGACCGCGTTTGCACCGCAATCGACGAACTCGGCACGCCGTAGATGGCCTGCGCGAGCGATTGAATCTGGTGAATCGCGGCCGGATCGACGCGAATCAGCAGCAGTTCGGCTTCGGGTGCGGCAATGCGAACGTGCGTGGCCGCGAGTTGCCCCGATGGCGATTGCACAGTTTGCGGCAACGGCGAGACGGTCGGCGAAAGTTCGGCAGTGAGGTCGATAAGGCGGGCGTTCTTTGGCAACGGCCCGGTGAAATCGGTGCCGATAATCGCCACCCGCGAACCGGCACCGCGAAAGCCGCTCGCATGAAGTTTCGCCAGCCCCGACGATGCGAGAAACTGTGCCGCATCGAATGGCTTCGCCGCCACTTTCGGGGCATCTACCGCCCAACGCGGCAAGCGAATCGTGTGGAAATCCGGCAATTCGGCCAGCTTCTGGAGGTCGGCAGCGTTCGCTGCGGTCAGCGTCAAGAGTGGACCGACGGCCCCTTCAATCGAAGCCGTGGGCACGCGGGTTTTGATCTTCAAGCGCATGTCGCGCCCGCCGTCGGGAATCGGTGCGTACGCGATAAACTCGACGCGAATCGATTGGTTCTGCCTCGCGGCGTCTGCCAATATCATGCGCACGTCGGGTGCGTACTTCGGCGATGTACCCGGCGGCACGATACCGAGCGCAGGTGGTGCGGACAGTTCCGGCAGCACTTCGATAATTCGCAACGGCAACAGCGAGCGAAATGGCTGGTTGAGTTGATCGCGCGGGATGTCGTTGAAGAACCAGCCCGTCGGTTGATCGCGCAGGTCCGTCAGCAGGTTCGCAACACGCCCCGCTGGGATCGCGCCGCGAACCCGCGAATAGCCCGCATGGTCGTAGCCGACGTTTTCGCGGAAGCCGAGCCGCGTCAGTTGAGCGGCCACTTGATCGTGAAACTGATGCTGTTCGGGTTGATCTAAACCAGAAGTAATTTGTGCTTGAATTTCCACGAGTTTCGCAGTGTCGTCGGGCAGCTTGGCATCGACGCCATGGGTAATCACCGTCAAAATTCGCGGGTCGGTGATGAGCGAATTCACCGCCTTCGCTGGCAACGTCCCCGACAATCGCTCCGCCGTCGGATCGAGAATATCCAAGTCGGCATCGGGCTTGGCATCGGCCTGGAAACCGAGCTTCGCGAGAAACTCCGTCATCGTGCGAAACTGACGTACCCGCTCATCGCGACCCGCTTGAATCCGGTATCGCAGATCGACGTGTACCGACTCCGGTTTTGCCGGAGAAACCACCTGTGCGGCGGCCACGTCCGCAACGCCGGCAATGACACTCGCCGTAAGAATCCAACGAACGAGAACGGAACAACGTAAGCGCATAGCATCCTCGCGGTGGCGAGCCGACAAAAAGCGTAACCTCTTTAGTCTGTCGTCCGCGAGCATTCGTGCCAAGTACGGAATTTACGATTTCGTTCGGCATTTCGCTAAAGTCGCAACGACGAACCGCCCAAACGTCAAAATTGGCTAACCGCTAACTCGACGCGCAAGCGCGCAAGCGACATCCCAGAGCCATGCGCCCGTTGATGTAGTGGTGCTGGGTGCCGTCATTTTTAAGAAATCGGAAACCACGAACGTAGCCTTTCGCACAGTTTCGCGAATGCAGGATCGGTGCAATGCGCGATGGAGACTTTTTCGGCGATCGCCCGGTATATCGCCGAGGAACGGGGTCTTCGCACGAATTTCAGAACGGCTTCCATCGCTTCTTTTGGCTGCTTAGGTTTGATTTGTCTTGCATCAGTAAGAAACTCGTTTTCGACGAGCCAGTCGGGAAGTGCGATTTCGGGATCTTTCCACCCGAGGCAATTCGCGATGTGAGGAGATTGGCTCCAGACCCAGTTTTCCAACTCGGGATCGATGACAATCGTTGCCGCACGTGCGCCCCAACCGCTCAATCGCAAGTCGTTCTCTACGGTTGTCTCCAAATCGACTCGGCTTTGGTGCTCTCGGCCACTGCCTTGATGGTCGAAGATGACAACCGCATGTCGGTGGGTGTTTCGGAAACCGGCCAGAATGCCAACACTTTGATTCAAGCAGCCGGGATCGCGCGAGGGGTGCGTGATAATTTTGTACGTGATCGTACGGATGCCGAGTGATTTGGCACGTGCTTGTAACATGCCGTTGATTGCTTCTTCGATGTTCTTGTCCGCAGCCAGCACGACGAGATCTTGCAGAACGATTGTCGGCTTGACGGGTATTTTCCCTTTCTTCAATTTCGTTTTCTCATCCCAACACCCCCGCTGCAAACAACACGCCGATATTCGTTTCGCCCTTCCATTCGAGGAGTCGGGGATGATTGTCACCTGTGACGATATCCGTCGCGCCTTCTTCGTTCTTTGCGAAGCACAACAAGGAACTCGCCTTCGCGCAACTCAGAATCACCGGCGAGTGGGAAGCGAGCAATATCTGGGCGTCGTATACCGACGAGAGCGATTGAAACACGGTTTCGACGGCTTTCGGGTGAATGCCGTTTTCCGGTTCCTCGATCAAATAAATGCCTTTAAAATCTGGCAGATATGCGGGTAGTGTCAGTGCCAGCAGCCGCAACGTACCGTCGGATGCCATCCATGATGGGACCACCAAGCCGCTTTGATAGATGAGATTGAGATAGCGGTGACGATCCTCAGCTCGCAGACTGGAACTCACGTCTTTTAAATCCGGTAACGCGGTACGCAAATGCCGAATCCAATCTCGTGATCGTTCCGGGTATTGTTGTAATTGATTGATCACCCAAGGCAAATTCGAGCCATCGGTGCGAAAGCCTCGCCGTTGATTGGGCGGACTCGGTTTACGTATCATTGCGCTATTGAGAACGAACGACTGAACACCTTCAATGAGTAGCTCTTTCAGCCAAGTCGATGCCGGAAAATTCGTTTCATCCGAAGGGAGGTTGCCTAACGCAGTCTTTTGGGGACCGAGTTTGAACGAATGCGCCCAACCTTTTTTTTGACCTCGCACTTCCGGGTTAAAATTGACATTTTCATCCAGACTCTTAATGACAACCGCCTGCCAGCCTGATCTGGTAACACTACAGCGCAGTATCAGATAATGCACTTATGCCGCCGCCTTTTGTGCGAAAACGTCGCTTGCGCGTTTCGCCGTTGATGATAGCGAGCCACGTT
>JAYSKW010001116.1:0-3627 GCA_043726085.1 Limnoglobus sp. | reverse complement strand
CTGCGAGACGGCCACGGCGAGGCCGAGGAGCGTCACGGCGAGTGCCATCGCCACCAAGAGTTCGACGATGGTAAACGCGAGCCGAGCGGTCGGATTTCGGTATGGAATGCGCATGTTAGTTCCCCCGTTCGCCTTCCCGGCGTAGCCGGTATCCGAGGATATTGTCGGTGTCGGTCGGAACGGTTACGAGACCGCCCGCATTGACGTTGAGGCCGTCCCAGTTTTTGTTCGCACCGGCGCAGATGATCGTTGGGAGCCAGTTGGTGTTGAACACGTTCGTCGCAGCCAGACCGAAACCCGCACCCGCCGCCGCACTGCTCACGGGCGTGGCAGGTTGGATCGTCCAACCGCCGCCAGCAGTCAACCGCTTCAACGGGTCGAATGGGTCGTTACCCTGGTTCGGCTTCACAAACGGCGCGGCGTTGATCTCCCCGTTCGTTGCCCAGCGAACGTACGTTAGCGGAGTACCGTAAGTATCGGAGTAGACTTTGAAGTCGTAAAATTGATCGACGTTCATCGCGTCTTTAATCTTGAATCGGACGGTTTTGGTGAGTGAACCGGCGGCTTCGTCGGAGAAGGCGGCACCGCGTCCCGCACGCTGCGTCAGCATCAAGTACAGAAGCACAGCCGCCTGCGTGTTCGGCTCGTTCACGTCCGCCGCGTTCGCCGGTTCGATCAACGGCAAGTTGATTGTGGTAACATCCTTCAGCCCAGCGACCGCCGCGAAGGTTGCTCGTCTCGGCAACGACGTGTTGTACGTCGCCAAGCCCGTCGGCGTGAAGTTCGTCGCCGTTGCCGCTTCCAGAAACGTCTGCGGGAAGGTGTTCTTCATCCGCAAGTGCATCCAGAGTGCCTTCGCACGGTCGCGATCGCCCGCAGCGAAGTCAGTCAGCTTCTGAATCGGCGCGGGGTACGTGTTGTCTTTGAACTCTTTCTCGGCGGTGTCGCGCTCGGCGCTCCACTGTTGGTTCAAGCCCGTACTGAGCTTCGCCACGGTCGTTTCGTTGGCCTTGACCTCAGAACTGCTGCGAACTCGAAAGTACGTGCCGACGCCGATGGCCGAGAGAACCGCCAGGATGGCGATGACAACGAGCAGTTCGATGAGCGTGAAGCCCGCTCGCGAACGATGGTGTAACGCAGTCATGAGCGGTCTCCTTTAATCAGCCGCGCTGAGTTTGCGTTGGCGGAAGTTGGTAAAGTCGTCGCCACCCTCTTCGCGGTTATCGACGTAGTCGCCGCTACCGGGAGCGTAAGCAAAGGCTGTGCCCGTCGATGGTTGGCCGCGACCGAAGACGCCATTGGCACCACCGGAGATGATCTGCACGGTTTTGTCGTTGGTGAACTTGGCATTGGAATCGCGGAATGCCTTCGGGCCGCGTTTGTCCGCCGGTGTCGCTGCCGCCCAAGGCGACTTGTCGCCACCCCATGGCCCAATCGTCACGATCGGCGATGTCACAAGAGCGCCGTCAAAAAAGTAATCGTTGCCGTTATTACTGGTCATGTACAGGTAAGGGTGGCCATAAGTGTCCACGAGCCACTTCTCGGCGTTGCCCAGGCTCGTATCGCCGGTGAACCGCGTGCCATCGTAGTTCGGGTTGTACTTCGCGTTCCGATATTCGCTCGGGCTAATCAGGCTGTTCTGCGTGATTTCGAGGAACGGTGCGATGCGGGAACCGCCGACGCTGTATTTGAATGGTTGAGTCGGATCGGTCGAGAGGCCGGTGTATCCCATGAACGAACCGCCGCTCATGAACACAACGAGGCACTGATTGCTATCGAGCAATGCCGGAGCGCTTCCGAGGATACCTTCCGATGCAAGATTGGACGCCGTGGGCAGGACGGTGGGTGCCTGTGGGTTGCCGGCCGCATCCAGTTTGCGGAGGCCATTGTCGAGTAGATTGATGCGGCCGTAGACCCGTTGCAAGAAGACGATTTCTGGCGACGCATCGGAGAAGCCGGGGTAGTACACCCCCATCGGATCTTTGTACGCCGTAGCGAATCGGAACGTGTAGTTCGAGCCAGCGCCCCGGTCGGGTGGGTTGACACCGTACTTAGTCTTGTAGCTGCTGATGCTGGTTTCCAGCTGGCGCAGACCCGAAACCACGTTCACGTCTTTCGCTCGCGAACGGACCCGTTGCACGGCGGCCGTCGTCAGTGCGGCGAGGATGCCGATGATGGCGATCACGACGAGTAGTTCGATCAGAGTAAAGCCGGGGCGAAGGGTCGCCCGTCGCGAGAGAGTCATGATTCGGGTCTCCTATGTGGGATGCGGGTATTTAGCACCGAATTTTATTTCAATTCACTTCAACAGTTACTTCATCAGAATTTCTCACGCAGAGTCGCAGAGTCGCAAAGCAGAGAGACCAAATATTAAACATTTCTACTTTGCGTCTTTGCGCCTCTGCGTGAGATAACTCTTACTTCGACAATCCTTCGAGCAGCTTAATCAGCGGCAAGAACAGCGAGATCACGATGGCCCCGATGACGCCACCCAAGAACACGATCATGATCGGTTCGAGCAACGAAATCAGCGATTTCACCAGTGTGTCGACTTCTTCGTCGTAGAAATCCGCCACTTTATACAGCATGGTGTCCAAGTCGCCGGTTTCTTCGCCGACCTCGACCATATTCACGACCATATCGTCGACGAGTCTCGCTTCGCGGAGCGGGTCGGCAATCGTATCGCCTTCGCGGATCGACTCGAGAACCCGCTGGAACATGCGTTCGAAGACGAGGTTGTTCGCGGTATCTTTGACGATGCTGAGCGCTTCGAGGATCGGCACGCCGGAACTGATGAGCGTGCCGAGCGTTCGCATCGTCCGTGCGACGATGGTTTTCTCGACGAGGCTCCCGACGACGGGTATCCAGAGGACCATGCGATCCAGCGCGTAGTTCCCCGCTCTCGTCAGGCGTATGAGTTTCAAGAACAAGTACACACCGAGCGGGAACAGCGGGATGACGTACCAGTAGCTCGACATCCAGTCGGAGATTTCGATGAGCGTCTTGGTCGCCTGAGGGAGCGACAAGCCGAACTCGTCGAAGATCTTTTTGAACTTCGGGATGATCGCGACCATGATGAACGTCAAGATGCCGACGGCCACGCAGATCACGACGGCCGGGTAAACCATCGCACCGACGATCTTCCGCTTCAGGCTCTGCGCCTTTTCCTTGAACTCGGCGAGACGCTGCAAAATGACTTCGAGGGCACCGCCCGCCTCGCCGGCTTTCACCATGTTCACGTACAGCCGGTCGAAGCACTTCGGGTGTTTCGCCAACGACTCGGAGAGCGTCTGCCCAGATTCGACGTCTTCGACGACGTCGATCAACGAGTTCTTCAGCACGCTCGGCTTCATCTGTTTTTCGAGAATTCGCAACGACCGCAACACGGGCAGCCCCGCATCTTGCAGCGTCGAGAACTGCCGCGTGAACACGCACAGTTGCTTCTGCTTCACGCCGCCGATGGTAAAGGTCTTACGGCTCTTGCCGGTCTTCTTCTTTTTGCCTTTCGCGCCCTTCGCAGCTTGGGCGGCGGTCAACTTCGTAACGAAGTAGCCCATCGCCTTGATCTTCTGCGAGGCTTCGTCTTCGTTGCCCGCCTCGACCGAGTCTTTCACTTCCTGGCCGGAA
>JAYSKW010001115.1:0-6810 GCA_043726085.1 Limnoglobus sp. | reverse complement strand
TTTTTGAGCCTCCGGAATTGTGACTTACGTCGATTCTGGCACGTCGAAACGGCAATCGTGCCGGAAAGTGTCGAGAAGCGATGTCCTTTTTTCGCGTATGATAGCTCCGCCGGTAAGGAGAACCCGAAATGACGTTGGCTGAAGCCTTTCCCGAGATCGTCAAACGCCGCGAACCACTCGCGCCGTATACGCATTTGCGCATCGGCGGACCGGCCGAATACTTCGTACAACCGCGTACGGTGCCGGAACTCGCGGCGGTGCTGAAATTTTGCAAAACCGACGCTGTGCCACTGCGAATGCTCGGCGGCGGTTTCAACCTACTGGTGCTGGACGACCCGGTTCCGGGTGCCGTCATGCGCTTGCACGGCAAAGCGTTCGATTTCATCGAATGCAAAGCCAAAACCGTTCGTTCCGGCGGCGGGACCGCACTGTTCGACTTGATCGAATACACCGTAAAAGCCGGGCTGGGTGGGTTGGAAACGCTCGTCGGAATCAACGGAACCGTCGGCGGCAGCGTCCGTTGCAACGTTGGCGATCGTGCCGGGGAAATCGCCTCGGCCGTGCGCCGCGTGGCCGTTCTCACCGAGGAGGGCACCGAACAAATCCGCACGCGGGACGAACTCACGTTCTCCGACCATCGCAGCGACCTCGACGAACCGGTGATCCTTTGGGTCGAGTTTGAATTTGAAACGTACCCGCCGGAAGCGTTGCGCAAGCGGATGCTGAAGACGTGGATCGCACGCAAAGCGAGCGAGCCGCTGAGCTTTCAGGCCGGCGTGCGGATGTTCCGCAGCCCCGCCGGAACGACGGCGGCGCAACTTATCGAGCGGGCCGGTTTGGCCAAAAAGCGCGTCGGCGGGGCCGAAGTCAGCGAGCGCAACGGCAACTATGCGATCGCGCACCCAGGCACTACGGGCCGCGATATTCTCGGGCTGATGGACGCTGTGAAAGCCAAAGTGAAAGAGGTTTCCGGCGTGACACTCGAACGCGAACTCCACGTCTGGTAACGCTATGGCACGCAAGAAGGACGCCAAACCGCCGCCGCCAGTTGAGGAATCTCGCCCCAAACGGCGGCCACTGCTCCGCGGTTTCGCCACGCTTATCGCGATCGTCGCACTGCTCGCAAGTATCGTCTGGGTGGGGCTTCAGGCGGCGAGCGAGATCCAATCGCGTTCGCGGTACACGTTGGCATTCACCGACATCGAGTGCGACGTTCCCGCAGGTTTGGACAAGAACACGTTCCTTGCGGAAGTCCGTTACCTCAGCGACTTCCCCGAGACATTCCCCGCACACGATCCGCCCACGCAGGAACGCCTCCGCGAGGCGTTCCGCAAACACCCGTGGGTCGAGCACGTTCAGGGCGGTTACCTCACCGTCGGCAAAAAATATCAACTCGATGTGATCGCACGGGTGCCCGTGTTGGCAGTACAAGTGCGCGACGGGATCCCACTGATGCGCATCGTGACGGCAACGGGGATTCTACTTCCCGCCGGTGCCGTTCCCGGTGAAATTGCGGTTTTAGCAGGGGAAGTGCCGTCGCCACTGACACCCGCCGGGCAGGTCTGGAACGATCCGATTGTGAAGCGAGCCGCCGAGTTGGCGAAAGAGTACCCCGCGAAGCGGATCGAAAAAACCGAAGGCGGCTGGCGAATCACGCGAACGATTGGCCCAGTGCTTACGATCGAGAGATGAGTGCCATTTGGACAGCGATCAAAAGACGAAAAATGAAGGAATAAAACTTTAACCGCAGAGGCCGCAAAGTACGCAGAGAAGAGTAATTCTGCGACGGGATTCGTATCAGAAGTCGTGATAATTCTGATACGATGAACTGTTTTTACTCCGCGTTCTCTGCGCCCTCTGCGGTTAAAAATCCTGTAGCCGGGACATTGAATCGATCTCGTGTTCTCAGTGCTTCCAGTACGAATTGCGACCATGTTTCGAACTGTTCGCGTTCGGCCCAGAGTTCCGCGACCGTGGCAAAACCGCCGTCCGCAATCGCCGCTTCGTTCGCGGTGACGACTTCCCGTTCCAGTTCCAAACGATGCACGACGCCGAGATGCACGCTGCCGACGAACGTGCGGTCGTCGTTGATGAATCCGATCAGCGAGGCGCTCGCGATTGCACCGAACGTGACTTCTTCGCGCAATTCTCGCCCCATTCCATTCGTGTACGCATCGCCATCGCCGCTCGCATCGTGTTCCGAAATATGCCCACCGATACCGATCGAACGCATCGCCACCAACCGCTTCTCCGTGCCCGCCGCACCGCGCCGATAATGGAACACCCGCTCACCGCAGCACAATATCACGTAGGGGATTAGCTGTTTGAACGCCGGGTCGGTTTCGACCTCTTTGCGACGATGAAAGCCAAAGTGCCGCGGGTCGAGAATGTTCGCTCGGTAAGCATCATCGGCAGTTCGATAGCCTTGAAACGCACCGATGGCCTGAAAATGCACGGTCGGTATCGCCAGTACGCGTTCGTCGGTCGGCATCGGGCATCCTCAAATGAACTTCAAGATCAACGCCACGGCGAACGCGAACAACACCATGCAGACCGCGAGCCGCAAGACTTCCTGGCTCGTTTTCCGGGCGAACAAGCGTGCGAGTTCGGCTTCGTCGCCCGTTTCGGCCGCGAGTTGTAGCCGGGTTTCGTATCGGCCTTCGGGATAATCTTTCGTCTGATCTTCGGTCAAATAGCCAACGAGTTGGCCGTCGAAACCGGTTGGCAACACGACGGCATGGAACGGTATCTCGTTGGAGAACGCGAAGGTCGCCGGCCAGACTTCGCCGCGCATCCGGTCCGGGAGAAACTGCCAGAGAGCACGCGTGAATGCGGGATCGGGCGCGTCGCGTTTCACCGCCACGCGGGCACCATCGAGGATCGCCTGGGCCGCGCCGAGCAACAGCGAACTATCGCCCGCTTTCATCACAGCCAAGACATCTTGCGTCGTGCGTGGCGGCAACGGTTGCGGTGGCCAGACGTGCGTTGCCAGCGTGCCTGTCACTTGCGTAACGAGAAATCGCTCGGCAATCGCGAACGGATCGCCGAGTTCCCGGTACAGCGTTTTCGTAAGTATCACCGCATGAAAGTGCAGCGCCGGTTCCGCGCCGCCCTCATCGCGATCTGCGACTTGCACCACCGCCACATGCTTGCTTCCCACGGGCTGGGCAAACGTCGCCGCCGGGCAACGCACACCCGTCGGCCGCCGACCAAACCGCACGGTGAGGCTCAGAATCGCTTCTTCCAAAGTAAAATCGACACCCGCCGAGCGCGAGATGATCTTCGCCCCGCCTTGCGAGCGAAGCACCGCAAGTTGCTCGATAGTCCGTACCGATTCCGTCATAACACACGCACCGAGACTTCCATGTTTGAGACGTTCGCGAGATTGTCGATCCTCAATCGACAGGATTTGCAAGATTTACAGGATGGATAGAAATAAAAACAGATAGGCTTTCTAAATCCTGTATTGTTTTGTTAATCATGTCCATAACTGTTCACGTGAAACTGTGTCTGGATTGTTGAAAATGCAATCGGATCCCGTGAACGGTTACACACATTCTATGGGGTTTGCACCGGTAATTTTTGCGTTCGTAATTCAGCCCAGGATCGCGTCGATTTTGGTGCCGTGATCGACGTCCAATCGCTTTCTTCCGGGTATCTCTAACTTACGCGAATCGAGGCCCATTTGGTGCAGAATCGTCGCGTGAATGTCGGTCACATAGTGGCGGTGTTCGGCGGCGTGGAAGCCGATTTCGTCGGTGCAACCGTGGACAGTGCCGCCCTTTACGCCACCGCCTGCGAGCCAGACGCTGAAGCCGTAAATGTGGTGATCGCGACCGTCGCCCCCTTGCGAACCGGGCGTTCTGCCGAACTCGCTGGCGAACACGACGAGCGTTTCGTTCAGTAAACCTTTTCGCTTCAAGTCCTTCAACAGCCCGGCTATCGGTTGGTCGATCGCCATGCAGTTCGTCGAGTGATTCGCTTTTAATCCGCCGTGTGCGTCCCACACCCCCGCACCGCCTGCGCCGTGTTGCACCTGAATGAATCGTACGCCGCGTTCGACCAATCTTCGGGCGGCCAGCATCTGCGAACCGAAGCTTTGCGTGGCGGGTTTGTCGATGCCGTATAACGCCTTCGTTTCCGCGGTTTCTTGGCTGAAATCGAGCACTTCGGGCAGCGATTTCTGCATCCGGAACGCGAGTTCGTACGACTGAATTCGCGCGAGTAAAGCGGGATCGTCCGGGTATTGTTTGACCTTCAACTTGTTGAGTTGGTCGATAAGCGCGAAGCTCACTTTTTGCTCGGCATCCTTCATTTCGCGTTCGGGTTTGCCATAATCGAGCGGGTTTTTCGGGTCGATCCGTAGCGGCACAGCGTCGTAGGCTGGCCCCAAATAGTGGCCGTCCTTGAGGTTCCAGTATTCGCGTTTGCCGAGGCTGACGAACTGCGGCAGGTTCTCGTTGAGCGTGCCGAGGCCGTAGTTGACCCATGCACCGAGTGTGGGGAACTCGCCATCGAGCATGTGGCGACCGGAGTGGAATTGCGTCTGTGCCCCGTGATTGTCGTCGGTGGTGTACATCGACCGCACGATCGACATCTCGTCCACGCATTCTCCGAGATGCGGCAACCAGTCGCTGACTTCAATTCCCGATTTGCCGCGTTTCTTGAAGCCGATTTGCAATGGGTACAGCACGTTTCGCTGTTGACCGTTCGCGTCGTTGACCACCGTGACTCGTGCGAGTGCCAGCTTTGCCGCACTCTGCGAATCTTTGTAAGGCGTCTGAGCGATCGTTTTCCCGGCGTATTTATTCAATTCCGGCTTCGGATCGAAGGTTTCCAGGTGGCTGACACCGCCGTTCATGAACAGCCAGATCACCGATTTCGCCTTGGCGGGAAGGTGCGGCTTGCCGTTCGGCGGCGACCATGCCTTGTCGTTGGCGTAGCCATCGCGTTGCAGCATCGCCGCGAGTGCAAGCCCGCTAAACGATTGAAACGAATTCGACAGAAAGTTGCGGCGCTGCATGTCACTCCCTCACTCGTAGACTCCGGCCTACCGATTCGCGTGGATTGAGTATCTCAAATTTTACCGAATCGCGTCGAAGAATGTCAGGTCGACGATTCGCGCGTACTTCTGGCTGAGAAATCCAATCGTAATTTTTCCGGTCCACTTTACACCGTCACGATCCTTGGCTCGCAGATCGGGGCGTCAACAGCTTCGCGAACCCCACTGTGATCAGCGACAATAAGCTCGCGAATCTCGCCTCGAAATCTGGTCGTTGGTGAATGGCGTGTTCGCGACGAAAGTGGCCGAATCGACGAGCCTGTACAACAAGTCGCTCGAGGGCTGTCGGCCTGCGCGTTCGATCACGGCGTCGGCTTTACCGGCCTCGGATTGGACAGTTCCGCTTCCAGTGGTTTCTTGTCGCGTTGGGCGGGATTCTTCAAATCGAAGGAGTTCTCGGCCGGTGCCCCTGTCCCTGGGTAGAGGTGTGGGGTGCCGACCGGAGGTAGCGCGGAGGGATACGAGCGATCGTGGCCCAGAAGAGGTCCGGCGGCCCGGAATCGCTCCTCGGCAAACACCAACCCGTGGGTCTCAAGGATCGTGCCGGTCCTCCGCTCCAAGGCAGCGAGCGAGATGTTATAGATCAAAAGCTGCTGGGATTCCGACGAAACGGCGTTGCCCCAATCGTTGAGTGCCTGGAGTACGTTCAGGTAAATGGTCTGCCCGGCGCGGAACTTCTCGTTCTGCACCTTCAAGTTAATGTCCGCGGCCGCGCGGGTTTCTTTGAAAGCGAGATACTGTGCATAGGCACTGTCCAGGTCGCGGACGATGCTGGCCAGTTCGTGAATGGCCGCGTGCAGTCCCTGGTCCAGGTTGGCCCGGTCGCGGGCGATCAGAAGTTGCTGCTGGCGAACTTGCGCCCGTCCCTCACGTAGCCCCAGCGGCACCGAAAAGTTCACTCCCAATGTCCAGTCCGTGAACTGTCCCGGACCCGACGCCAAGTGTTCGCCGTTGGGCATCGTGCCGCTCAAGCCGTTCCAGCGATACGACGCGACGGCGTCGAGTTTCGGTAACGCCTGATTCTCGGCTTGGAGCCGCCGCACTTGATCGGCTTCCAGGATAATCTTCAACTCGATGATGTCGGGGCGGCGCTGCTCGGCCAAACGCACCAGCGCTTCCCAGTCTTGGGGCAGGCGTTGGGCCGCCGGCGCGGAGGTGGGGATGATCTGCAGGGCGTCGCTCGGCGGCAGGTAGAGCAGGTTCCGCAACGCCGCTTCGCGGTTGAGAAGATCGGCTTCGGCCGCGACCTTGTTGGCGACGAACTGGTTGTACAACACCCGCGCCTGGGACACGGTCCCCGCGTCGCCGAAGCCTGTTTTGAGACGGGCGACTTCCCGCTCGTAGGCTTCCTTCGACTGTTGCACTTGAATCCCCCGCGCCCAGACATTGACCCGCGCTTGCACGATGTTCCAGTAGCCTTCGCTGACACCGCGGACCAGTTCCTGCACGGTGTCCTTGTACTGGAAGAACGACTGTTCCGTATTCAGCCGTGCGATGACGATCGGTGCAGTGTTGACCCGAAATCCGGCCCCTTGCAACAGCGGTTGCGTGTAGCTGAGTTCCGCGCTGTTGGGGTTCTGTGGGTTGAGCGGGAACCCCTGGCCCTCGAATCGGGTGGGGTTGTTGATCCATTTCAAGGCCGACTGTCCGCCGAACACGTTGGTCTTGGCCAGCCCGACATCATTGCGGTAGTCAAATCGTTGCAAACCCGTGAGGAGAGACCGGCCTGGGTTCAACGGGTTTGAGAT
>JAYSKW010001114.1:0-1829 GCA_043726085.1 Limnoglobus sp. | reverse complement strand
CCATGTTCCAGCCACGCAGATTCGCCATCGCGCCGTTCGCATTCACTTGGCTGAACGTGGCGAGGCAACCATCGTACTCCCAGACGGCTTCGAGCGTGTCGGGGATGTCGCGATTGTCGTCCACCGCGTACTTGCCACCGAGGCACGCTACGGCCTTCGGCGCGTCTTGCCCGAGCGCCCACTGAATGACGTCGAGGTAGTGCGTGCCCATGTTCGTGAGTTGCCCGCCGGAGTACGCGGAGAACCAGCGGAATTTGTAGAGGCACTTGTTCGCGTTGAATGGCACCTTCGCCGCCGGCCCGAGCCAACGATCCCAGTTCAGCCCGGCAGGCGGTTCGCTGTCGGCGGGGTGGCCGATGCCCATCGTCGTTTCGTTGCGGTGCATGTAGCTCTTCGCCATCGTCACTTTGCCGATCGCACCGTCGCGAATGAGTTTCACCGCTTCCTGAACGTACGGCGTCGAACGGCGATGCAGCCCGACCTGCGTAACACGCTTCGTTTCCAGGGCGACTTGGCACATTCGTCGCCCTTCGCCGATCGTCAACGATGCGGGTTTCTCGACGTAAACATCTTTCCCCGCACGGCAGGCATCGACGAACGAAAGCGCGTGCCAGTGGTCCGGCGTCGCGATCACCGCCACATCGATCGACTTATCATCGAGCAGCTTGCGGTGGTCGTCGAACGACTTCGCCGCCCCGCCCGCTTTCTTGTTCGCGGCCGGTAGATACGGTTCGTACACATCGCACAGTGCAGTCACTTCGCAATCGTTGTGGACGAGAAACGCATCGAGCAACTGATCGCCGCGATTGCCCACGCCGATGAAGCCGAGGCGAACGCGATCGTTCGCACCGTAAACGCGACCATAACTGGCCGCCGTCAACGCAGTGGCGGCAACGGCAAACGCACGACGAGTCGGACGCGACATTGGTGATTCCAGAATTAGCCGCGACGCGAAGGCTCTGCGAAGCGGAGCGCGGGGGATGAAGTCCCGTTAAGAGTAACCATTCGCGAGCGATCTGTCAGATCCATTTTCGCCGGAGGAGCCACATTTTTACGAGTTGCGTTAGAACGACGTAGCTCAGCAATGTGATCGCGAGTAGTGGCCAGTAGAGTAGCGGTAGCGGAGTGAAGCCGAGGTAGGTGCCGAGATGCGTGAACGGGATGGCGATGCCGCACGACATGATGATGAGCGACATCATCATCAGCGGCCACGATGGTTGGCTCTGAAGGAAGGGAATCTTGTTCGTGCGAATAATATGGATGATGAGCGTTTGTGTGAGCAGGCTCTCGACGAACCAACCGGTTTGAAACAGGCTCTCGCTGTAGGCGGCCTCCTCGGGCGTCGACATGTTCCAGCACTTGAAAACGTACAGCATGATGAAGAATGTCGTGTAGTCGAAAATCGACGAGATCGGCCCGATGAACACGATGAACCGCGTCAGTTGTTTGATGTCCCACGGGCGCGGGTGCTCGACTTGTTCGGGGTCGACATCGTCGGTCGGGATCGCGGTTTGGCTCACGTCGTAAAGTAAATTATTCGCCAGAATCTGGATCGGTGCCATCGGCAGAAACGGAACGAACACGCTCGCGCCGAGCACGCTGAACATGTTTCCGAAGTTGCTCGATGCGCCCATGCGCACGTACTTGATGATGTTGGAGAAGACCTTTCGCCCTTCGAGCACGCCCTCGTCGAGCACGAGCAGCGACTGCTCGAGCAGGATCAGGTCGGCGGAGGCCTTCGCGATGTCTACCGCCGTGTCGACGCTGATACCGACGTCCGCGGCGTGCAGCGCGGGCGCGTCGTTGATGCCGTCCCCCAGGAAACCAAC
>JAYSKW010001113.1:0-3948 GCA_043726085.1 Limnoglobus sp. | reverse complement strand
CTGCGGCCCACACTGCTCGGTCGAATACGACGGTCTGATTCGCGACGTCGATACTGAACGGGATGTCGAGCCGTTCGCCGACTGGCGTATTGTTGTCGGGTCTGACGAACTTCCAAAAGTTACCGTTGTTGATTTGTTTTAGAATGGAGCCGTACACAATGGCACGCTGTGATCGGCTGTAGCCATCGTAAAAATCTCCAATAACGGCGGCGTCTTTCGTAAATCCCGTCCCTACGATTCGTGCGTCGCGCGTTTGCGGCTCGATCTGCGCAACTTTTTCGGCACTCAATATGATGCGATGGCGTCGGTCGATTGCGACGAACTCAGGGATTTTATCCCACCCGACAATTGCAGGAATTGCGCCTGCCATCGCGGAAATTTCGTTTTGAATTCGATACATTTTGAACGCGCTGCCCTGTGCCAATTGGATAGCCCCGTCGTAATTCACCCGGTCTGTTGCCGAAACGGGTGAGAACGTGGGTGGCTGGGAACGTGCCCATGCGTCCTTATCAATCGACTTGCCCGCACTGTCTTTCGGACGGTACGAAACCTTGTCGGGTGGGACTAGCTTGCGGTGCCATTCCTGGACGACGGGTTCGAGTTTAATCAGCACCTGCCACTTTCTCGGTGCGCCAATCACGCCGATATTCTTCGGCAATGCGGGGATGCTGACGTTGACCGACCGATGCTCGCGAAACCCGGATGGGAGTTGCTTGCCGAACCCAGGCCGCACGATCGACACTTTGCCGGTGAATGGATCCCACACGACGCGCCGCCCGAACCGTTGCGCGAGGTCCGCCAACGCTTGCGCGGGAACCTGATTGCCCCACGTCACTTCGGGGTTCGTTCCCGTCTCTACGGTGTTGACGCCGATAGCGAAATAGTCTTCCAACCCCTTGTATTTCGTGCTGTCAATGGCCTCCGGCATATCGGACACGTCGTAGTTCGACTCGCCCATCGCCTTCAGACAGATAATCGCGAGTTCTTGCGGGCTTTGGATCGTCCACGGGACGAGTTTACCGTGTTCATCGAGGCGGTTGTAATCGCCGTCGAGCCGACCGAACGCCCATCGCCATCGGTGGTCTACGAGCAATACCGTGTAATCGCCTTGCGATGTGCCACTGACATCGAGCAATTTGCAGTCGCGCACGGGAACCGCGTTCTCGCTATCGCCGAGGATGAAGTCGCCGACGGCGGGGGGGCTTGGTAGCCTCACGCACCGAATCGAGATGTTGCCGGGCGTAATACCGTGGCCGGTGGTGTATTCCGCGCTGACGATCCCGGATACGCCGGGGAAACTCGCTTCGCTCTTTTGCATGGTCCAGCCCGTAGGTTATGTCTGAGGCTGAGGCATACGCCGAGTGGCGTGCGGACTGCCTGCCGCTATCACTTCGCGCCCGCTTCTCGCATCAATCGGAGTCGCTCTGGATGACGCCATTAACCTCAGCAACGCGGACGGCCGATCTCCCAACGCACCATGTCAGATCGACGGTGTCACCAGACCGCGATTGCCACATCATCGAACCGCCCTGACGCGGCGCGGAAGTCGTAGAGCCGCCCTTCGACGGTGTCCATGAGCGTATGTATCGAGCTTGGCTCAACGTCCTCAATAACGTACACACCCCCGCGATTCACGCTCAAACACAGTGCACCCCACGTCGCGATCTGGTCCGCAAGTCGATGCGAACCGTCATCGATAATCAAGTCGAATCCCACGTCGCCCCACGACGTCAATTGAGCCGCCATCGCGTCGGGGTCAGTTGCGTCCAACTGCGCGAAGTGGCACTTACCGCCGTCAGGATAGCCCGGCGGCTTCGGCGAAATGTCGATGCCGTAGATTTCCGCATCCGGCCACACGCGACGCCACGCACGAATAGAGTGCCCCGATTGCACCCCGATTTCAAGCAGCCTGCGGACGTCGGTACGCGACGCGAACTCATCGTAAAACGCGCCGTAGCTGTGTACGATTACCTTATCGGAACCGCACAGATCGAGAGCTTCGGAAGGCTTCATATTACCCCCAGCGATGACCGTGAATTAACTGCGAGTGGTTCGTGTTGAAGTCGTCGCTCATTACCACGCCATACTTCGTCGCGATTCTTGCGTAGTCGTCGATCGTGTCGGCGACTGGGAGGGCGTCTTTCCACGCGATATTTGGGTATCGTGAGAGCCGGTCTTGCCCCAAAAACGGCAGTTCCAAAAACGACTTGCCGCCCGCGATTTTGTGCCAAATGCCAACGATCACCTCTTCCGCAGCCGTTCGTAGAACCCGCGGCGTGAGTTGCGACAATACGGCGTCAGTAGTAGACCACGCGGAAGTACGCATGACCACGCATTCCGTGCGGATCGCAAAGTATGGTTTGTCGCCGTAATAGCAGATGTTGGAAGCCATATATGACTTGAACCGATCCATCGAACGACAGGTGTCGATCAACCAATTCGGCACGTCAATCACCATTCGTTGCGAGAGTTTGCACACAAAATCAATGCCGTGTTTTTTCGCGTACGTCAACCCGTGGAAGAACGCGCCGAGGTCGCCACCCGCGTGTCCGATTCGCTCGTCCGACGTGTCGCGATAGATGAGGTCCTCCGACTCGCATATCGATAGCAATCGTGCTTTCAGTTTCGCCCCGTGGTCCGCGTTCGTGCCCTTCGCCGGGTCGAATGCGGTTTCGGTATGATCGTCGGAAACCATGATTAGAGTGGACGCGCCGCACGTCGCTCGAATCGTGCGAGCTTGCAATTGAATGGACGATGGATGCGCGAACGAACCGATGGAAACCATGAAAGAGGGGGGCATACGCGGGAAACTCTGGGTAGGTTATCTTGACGAAATCAACGTTGGCTGCGTCGTGAACTGAATCGTCACTGGCACTGCGATACCCTTGGATTGCTCAAGATGCGCGATGGTTTTTCGATCGAGCGAATCGTATTTGACGATCATGAACACCGAGTCTGGGGCGTCGTTCATTTGCGTCATCACCTTGACCGTCGCAAGTGCGGGTTTGCCAATAATCATCGAAGATGAAACCGGTTTCATACAGAAACCGACGACAACCCCAATGGTGATGGCCGCAAGATAAGTCGCGAATTTTATCGTTTTCACTGATATTCCCAATCGGGGCAGGTCTGGCAGTTCCCCCCCGGCACAGCGTCGGGATGACTGACGGCATTGTAGTGTTCACAATGATGTTTACACTTAAAACCGTTGCAACCCAGCCGGTATTCTGTTCGTCTGCCGATGTGTAAACACAACGTCCGAAGAGTTATTCGCGGCACGCCCACGGTGATTTGAAGTGTCTCCGAGAGCACCGACCATGCCAGCCGATGCCGCTCGCTTGTTGCGTATAACTCGCACAACGGGCACGCATAGTGCTTGCAATGTCCGCACGGCATTTGGTCAGACACTGTATACAACCCCCGCTCCCGAATATGCAATGCCCAGGCTATTCGACATTGAGAAAGAGAAAGCCCGAGACACTAACCCGTCGGCATCGCACACTTGAGCACCCCAATTCCAAGTCCGATTCGAGCCGTCTGGACTTGTTACATTCGAGTCGCCGTCGCACCAGAGATGATCGATACTTACAAACGCTTGGCCTCCGCCGGTTCCGCAATTTACTCCAAGGTCATCGCCAGTGATTTCTATCAATATACCTTTGTTTCCACAATCTAGTAATAAAACTACTTGGCTGTAACCATTGATGCCCCCGCATTCGGTAGGAGTTCCGGGAATGGTGGCATTACTATTGCCCCCCACTTCCACACAGCCAACCCACAGCCCGTCGTCTAAACAGTCCGTTCCACTCATGGTCCACGATGTCAGTGCTAATCGAAGATTTGTCATCGTGACAAGCTTGCCACACGCACAACACGAATTCCCATCGCAAAGGCATTCCGGCCCCCCGCAGCAACACGATCCGTCACCAGTAGTACTCGGATTCGTCG
>JAYSKW010001112.1:0-2823 GCA_043726085.1 Limnoglobus sp. | reverse complement strand
GCCGCGTATGCGGTGCCGTTGCAGAACCTGTCGGATCGATTGCCTGGTACGAAAATCGAACCGACCGAGTTGAGTTACCTGCCGTACATTCGCACGAATGGCCGTAGCGAACTGACGGTATCCGTTCGCGAAATCGGCAAGGGAAACCCCGCCGAGTGGCGTCAGGTCTCCGAGCCGTTGCGGTCGAACTACATTCGTAGCCGCGATACGTCGCATTACATCGTGCTGTCGCTCGGTACGAACCTCGCCGGTTTCACGTTGCCAAAGGAAGAAATCGAAGACGCGAATCCGGGTACGACGCGCAAGGGCCTACGCGGTGGCCGCATCGAAACCGCCACGATTACCGATGTTGCGATGATGCCCGATCAATGGTTCGGTTACGACTCCGCCGACCTTGTCGTTCTAACGACGGGTGCGGCCGATGTGAACAACTTCCTCACGCCGTTGTTCACATCGCCAACTCATCGACACCGCCTCGAAGCGTTACTGGAGTGGGTACGCCGGGGTGGGCGGCTCGTCGTCAGCGTTGGCTCGAATGTGGCCATCGTCAAAGAATACCCACTGTTACAAGAACTGTTACCCGTCGAGATTCGCCGCGATAATCCATCGGAACCGGTGAAGGAACTGACGCTCGAATGGGCGCTACCCGGCACGAACAAACGGCTGCTGCCGTTGGTGACGAAGCAAGGAACGATGTTTCCCGTTTGCAACTTCACGCCGAAGCCCGACCGTGGCTTCCGCCAGATGATCCCGCCGTCCGACGATGAAACGGGCACCAAACGCGCGATGGTGCAAGGCGCGTATGGCATGGGCCGCGTCACGCTCGTCGGCTTCGACCTCGACCGTTCGCCGTTCACCGATTACGTGGGCCGCGCCGATTTCTGGGATCTCTTGCTTCGCGAAGCCGGTTCGCCGCGTACCTCGCTCGGCAGCGGTATCAAGAATAGTGCAGGTTATAACAGCCGCTACGATTCGGAAGATGAATTCGCCAGCCGCCTGCGGTCGCACATCGACACCTTCGCCGGGGTTCCGGTCATCTCGTTCGGCTGGGTGGCACTGTTCATCGTGCTGTACACGCTGCTGATCGGGCCGATCGAATACTTCATTCTGAAGAAGGTTTTCAAACGCCTCGAACTCACCTGGATCACGTTCCCGATCATCGTCCTGACGGTGAGCACGATCGCGTACTTCACCGCGTATGCCTTGAAGGGCAGCGATTTGAAGGTGAACAAAATCGACCTCATCGACATCGACTCGAGCACAAATCGCGTTTACGGTCGGACGTGGTTCACGATCTTCAGCCCGCGCCGCGAAGATTACCGCATCGGCATCGAGCCGAGCGATGGTTGGGTGAACAAGACCAGCGAGCAACCGGGAGCCGGTGCCCTGATCGACTGGGTCGGCGGGGCGCGTTCGGGGAAATCGAGCTTCTTCCGCCGATCGTACTACTACCAGATCGACACACCGGGGAACGCCAACCGCGTGCCGTTCGGCGATGGCATCGTCGATGTGCCGATCCAGGTTTGGTCAACCAAGGCGTTCGCCGCCGACTGGTCCGCACCGATCGATAAGGCCAACCCGTTGATCGTCTCGGACCTCATCCACCCGCCATCGGATAAAACGACCGTCTCCGGTTCGTTCGTTGCGAACCTGCCATTCAAGGAAATTCGCGATGTCTACCTGATCTACGCGGGCAAGGCTTACAAGTACGACAACCCGATCATGCCAGGGACAAAGGTCAACGTCGTCCTGATCGGCAAGGACGATCCCGATTGGTTGACCGCAATCGATGTCGTCGCGGGTACGAGTACACTCGTATCGAAGAAGCCGAACACGCCAGGCACCGTCACGGGCAACCCGCAACTGTTCCGCGTGATGTTTCACGATGAAATCCAGAAGACGAACGACAATGTGGCACCCGAAAACGCAACGCTGCGGCGGATCGATCAATCGTGGCGGCTGTCGGATCAGCATCGCGACGAACTCATCCTCGTCGGAAAACTCGCACCGACCCGCGAAGCCTCCGCCGAGGCGATGTTCACCGAAACGAACTCGGCCTCGCCGACGAAACTTTGGTTGAAAGATCTGCCCGGCAAGGCCAACGCACGACTCCGGCAACAAGGCACGCTGCAACAAGAAACCTACGTTCGGGCTTACATCCCGATCCGGCCGAACACCCGCAAATAACTATTCCTCGCCGAGAACGACATGATCGAGACACGCGACCTGACGAAAAAGTACGGCGACCTCTTCGCCCTCGACCGCCTGACGCTGAAGCTCGACAAGGGCGACGTCTTCGGTTTCATCGGGCCGAACGGCGCGGGGAAAACCACGACGATGCGGATCCTCGCCACCCTGCTGAACCCCAGTTGGGGCGAAGCGAGTGTTTGCGGGTATTCGATCTACACTGGCTCGAAAGACATCCGCCGTGCCATCGGCTACATGCCGGATTTCTTCGGCGTTTACGATGACATGAAGGTCATCGAGTACCTCGAATTCTTTGCGGCGGCGTACCGTATTAAAGGCCCCGAACGCCGCAAGAAGTGCGATCAGGTGCTCGACCTCGTCGACCTCGGTTACAAGCGAGACGCACTCGTGACTAGCCTTTCGCGCGGGATGACGCAACGCCTCGGCTTAGCGCGTGTGTTGCTCCACGAACCGCAGGTGCTACTGTTGGACGAACCCGCCAGCGGCCTCGACCCGCGTGCCCGCATCGAAATGCGTGAGCTAATCAAAGAGCTTCGCGGCATGAACAAAACCATCATGGTGTCGTCGCACATTCTGCCCGAACTCGCGGACATTTGTAATAAAATCGGCATCATC
>JAYSKW010001111.1:0-14132 GCA_043726085.1 Limnoglobus sp. | reverse complement strand
GTTCCCATGCTGTCCGACGCCGCAGTCGGCCCCACCTGGGGCGGAATCAAGAAGGTGGCCTAAATGGCACAACATCATGAAAGACCTCGTCAATCTCGGCGATGAACTCACCGTGGCGAAGGGTGGCCGTGGCGGGCGCGGTAACAAACACTTCGCATCGTCCACCAACCGTACGCCGCGGCAGTTCGAGCCGGGTATTGAAGGTGAAGAACGCTGGGTATCGCTCGAATTGAAGGTGATTGCCGATGCGGGGCTGATCGGGTTGCCGAACGCGGGCAAGTCGACGATGCTCTCGCGATTGTCGCGTGCCACCCCAGAAATTGCGGATTACCCGTTTACGACGAAACACCCGAACCTCGGTATTGTCACGCTCGGGAACGACACGAACTTCGTGCTCGCGGACTTGCCGGGACTCATCGAAGGCGCGAGTTCGGGCATCGGCCTGGGACACGAATTCCTGCGGCACGTCGAACGGACGCGCGTACTCGTTCACCTCGTCGAACCGTTCCCGATGGATGGCTCGGACCCGATCCACAACTATCACATGATCCGCAAAGAGCTGACGCTGTACACCGTGCCGCTCGACGATAAACCGGAAGTGATTTGTGTGACGAAGGCGGAGTTGACGGGTTCGGAGGAGATTCGCGAAAAGCTGCAACGCGATCTCGGCCGCAAGGTGCTACTCATTTCGTCGGTAACGGGGAAGGGACTTTCCGAAGCGGTCGGTACCGTTGCGGATAAGATTCGCGAACTCAAACGCGAAGAAGCCGAAGCGGAAATCAAAAAGCAGCCGTTCCTGTTCCCGATGGAAAAGGCGATCCGTATCGGCGAGGATGCAGAGGCGTTACCGTGACGCCCGATGTGGTCGTCGATATCGGCAACAGCCGAATGAAGTGGGGCTGGTGCCAGGGTGACAACATCGATCGAGTTGAGGCATTTACCGACGATGTCGCTATTTGGGAACATGCTGTTGGCGATCGTGAGAATCTTGCATGGGCCGTATCGAGCGTGAACCCGCAACTCTGCGAACGCTTCCTAGCATGGGCGAACCATCGCGGCGATCGGGTCAAGCACATTCAAAGTTATGCCGACTTACCCATACGGCTCGACGTCGAAGCTCCGGAGAGTGTAGGCATCGATCGCTTGCTCGGAGCAGTGGCCGCAAACGTGCGACGCCGTGCAAACACTCCCGCAATCACGGTCGATGTTGGCACTGCCGTCACGATTAACAGCATCGACAGTAATGGCCATTTTCGCGGCGGAGCGATTCTGCCCGGCTATCGCCTAATGGGGTTAGCACTTCACGAGCACACCGCCAAGCTGCCCGCAATTCGTGTCGAAGACATTGAGATCGCGAAACTCTCTCGTTTCCCAGGTCAAACTACGCATGATGCCATCATGTGCGGAATTCGCGCCGCCGTGGCTGGCGCGGTCGAGCATGTCGTCGGCAATTTGGAATCGTGCGATTACTTCGTGACCGGAGGCGATGCACTGCTGCTGTTACAGGATGTCGGTCGCATTCCGTTCGTACACGTTCCCACGCTGGTTCTCGACGGTATCCGAATCTCTGCCGAGGCGCTGCCGTGAATGACACGCGGGTGACAGTCCTGACCCCACCCGGCACCGGCGCAATCGCCACGATTCGCATTTCGGGTGAGAATGCTTGGGCAGTGGCAACGGCGTTGTTTCGCCCCGCGAATGGCACGAAGTTGCCGAGCGTCCCTACACGACATCGTGTCTGGTTAGGCCATCTCGGCGAAGGCACCGGCGATGAAGTCGTGCTCGCGGTGAAGGAGATCGACCTCGAGCCGGTGCTGGAAATCCATTGCCACGGAGGGCGTCGCGTGGTGGCGTGGATCGTCGAACAATTGCAATCCGCCGGGTGTGAATCGCGGCAAACGGAAATCGAAACACCGTGGGACGTGTTGGCGAAAGCACGTACCGTTCGCACGGCATCGATCCTGCTCGAACAGTGCCATGGCGCGTTCTTGTGTGTAATTCAAACGATAATTGACGCGATTGATACGGGTGACATACCGCTGGCACAACAGCGAATCTCCCGCATTCTCGGTTTCGCCGAACTCGGAAGGCACCTCGTCGAGCCTTGGAAAGTCGTTGTGGCCGGGGCACCGAATGCGGGGAAAAGCTCGTTGATGAACGCACTCGCGGGGTACACGCGGAGCGTCGTCTCGGCGGTGTCGGGCACGACGCGCGACGTCGTGAGCGCGACGCTGGCCTTCGATGGCTGGCCAGTCTCGTTATCTGATACCGCCGGTTTACGCATTGCCGCCGATTCGTTGGAAGCATCGGGCGTGGAAGTCGCGCGACGATTCCTCCGCGATGCCGATCTCATCATCTGGCTACTCGATTCGACCGAAACCGAACCGGTGTGGACGACTGACGATGCGGTATCCACGACGAAATTGCTGTTGGTAAAGAGCAAGATCGACTTGCCCGCTGCCGCGTGGGCCTCGACAACTTCGCACGAAGTTTTGGCGATATCGACGATCACTGGCGACGGTATCAACACGCTGATTGCACAAATCGTAGCGCGACTCGTGCCAATCGTTCCCGAACCCGATGAAGCCGTGCCGTATTCTTCACGCGCAACGGACACTCTGCTTGCCGCCAGCGTTTGCCTGAGTGATGAACGTGCCGACGAAGCCGTTGCGATCTTGCGATGTGTCTGATCTGTGGTGCATGCGGCTCGCGTGCTGATCCGTTTCGCCGATCTGGCAGCATCGCGATAAACTTCAGAGATAAAGGTTTAAAATCAATCTCTTCAAACCGAGGAATCTGAGATGCAATTTGGAAAAGTGCGGCGACAATCGGGTGCGGTGACTGTCGTGATGATCGAGAACGGCACGGCGCAGGCACTCAGTGTCACGCGGAACCCAGCCGTGCGTTGCCTCGCGGATTTACTCGCGCAGCCGAACCCGGTCGAACTCGCTCGCACGCTAGTTGACCCCTCGATTTCGCCGGAACCGTCAGCCGGTTTGCGATACTTGGCTCCCGTGGACCGGCAAGAGATCTGGGCGGCAGGGGTGACATACAAGCGTAGCAAAATCGCACGGCAAGAAGAGTCCGTCGGGGCGGCACAGTTCTACGACAAAGTCTACTCGGCACCGCGACCGGAACTGTTTATGAAGGCCACGCCGGACCGTGTCACGAACCCTGGCGACCCGATCCGCGTGCGCAAAGACAGCAAGTGGAGCGTGCCTGAACCGGAACTGACGCTGGTGATTTCGTCCGATATGCGAATCGTCGGTTACACCGTTGGCAACGACGTGAGCGCACGCGATATCGAAGGTGAAAATCCGCTCTACCTGCCTCAAGCGAAAATCTACACGGGTGCATGTGCGATCGGGCCAGTCATCACGCCGGTCAGCGCGATGCCATTGCTTAGCACGGCCGAGATCGAACTGACGATTCGACGTGCGGGCGAGGTGGCATTCAACGGGAAAACATCGCTATCGATGATGGCACGCACGCCGGAAGAACTCGTCGATTGGCTCGGCCGCGAGAACGATTTCCCGTACGGCGTCATGCTGCTAACGGGCACCGGAATTGTGCCACCCGATGCCTTCACGCTATCGACGGGGGACATTGTCGACATTGCGATCACAGGTATCGGCACTTTGAATAACCCTGTCGGTTAAGTTGATTTCTTTGGTGGCGGGCGATTGCCGTAGGTTTTCTGCCAAAGGCTCGGCGGCCCTGGCAGCATGACACCGGGTACGGCCAAGTCGTGTTTCTTTGCCAGTTCGATCATCCGACGTGGGTGATCGGGCCAGGTTCCTTCCAGCTTTCGCCACTCTTCGCGGTCCTTCGCATCGAGCTTCTCGGCTAATGGACCTTCGCAGAAAATCTTCACCGCACTCGGGTAATCCTCGGGCTTGCTCGGGCCGAGCGGGAATCGGATTGGCACCTTCAACTCGATCGCTTCCTTCCAGACGATCTCGGCAAAATCGGGCCACTTACCCGCAGCGGGGTGATTCAATAACTGACGCCGTCCGCCGACTCCCACGGCCTTGTTGATCTGCTTCACGAACTCGTTCGGCAGGTCGGTAACCGTACGAATCCCTTTCCCGTACGCCGCCTCCGGCAGGCTCGGATGGCTCTCTGCGGCGCGATGCAATTTCGCTCCGTAAATCAACCATGCGAAATATCCCGCCGTTGGCGTCGCTTCCTGTCGGGCCTCATCGAGGTCGCGCCACTCTTCGGGCTTTAACCTCGGTTTCAATTGTTTGTCGACGAAGTCCTGTACGGGTTTCGCCGTCTCATCCGTCTCGAATGGCCACGGCTTGTGGTCGTTCTTGAGGTTCGCCCAATCGCGCCTTGCTAAATCCCAGATGCGTCGGCGTTCGGTGTCTTGCTTCTTCACTGCAACCAATTCGCGTTCGCGATCCGGTCCCTCGGCCGCTTGGATTTTCTCCCGCAACATCTGTGGCAAACTCTCACGCCACGTTCGCTCCTTCACTCGCCGAACCGCATCGAGCCGCTCGGGGGCTGCCGGTGCAGCGAGGATTTCCTTGCGGTAGCCATCGGGCAAACGATCGAGCCATACGGCATAGCGTTCGAGCACGGACAGCAGATGTTCTTGCACCGGTGACGCGAGAGTTTCGAGTTCCTCGTCGAGTTGACGCAGTTGCTGCTGACGCACTTGCGGGAAGGTTTTCAAGAAGTTTTCGAGCTTAGCAAGTTCGGGCGATGTAAACGTATCGCTCGTGCCGTTCGGTGTGACTTTCACGGGTGCCGGGGCTTCACCATCGTTGTCGCCGAACAGGTCCGAGTCATCGAGCGACTTGAGGTAACCGATGTCGTCGACGCCGAGGTACATCGGCAGTCGTTCCAATAATCGCACCTGTTCGCTGGTCTGTTTCGTCGCGCTATTGGCTTCTAAGTGCGGTCGCGCGATCAGGTGGCCGAAGTATCCGAGTGTTGTCGCGAGTATCGTTGCGAGGCACCATCCGAGCAATACCCAAGCGGTTCGCTGCGGTTTTATGGGCAACGGAATGGACTGAGATGGTGCGATTGGAATCCCTGCCGATGACGGGGCAGGGGGCTTTGCTGTTGAAGTTTCGTCTGATGCTACAGGGTAAATCTGCGTCAGCGTACGCGTGGCAAACGTCGGTGATGGCTCGGGCTTCGGCAGATAATCGAGCAGATCGTACGTTTTTTTGAGCGCATCGGCTTCCACACGGGCTTTTGGGTCGAATGCCAGCTTCGATTCCATCGAACGCGCATCGGCACCGTCGAGTTCGCCATCGAGGTACGCGACGAGGTCGTCGTTCGGATCGTCGGGAATATCGCTAACCATTCGGGTCACCGGATTCGCGGAAAGTTCACTCGGAGGTCGGCGGTGGGTCGCCATCCATATAAATGTACGCTTGCAACATATCGCGGAGCCGCGTTCGTGCGCGATTCAACAACGATTTCACGGCCATCGTCGATAGCCCCATGACATCAGCAATTTCCGCATAGCCCATGTCTTCAAATTTATTCAACACCACGGCGACGCGCTGGCGTTCGTTCAACTCGTCGAGAGCGCGGCGCACTACGTCGGCGAGTTCTTCTTGCTGAATTTGGTGCGCCGGTGGACGATCGCGTTCGGATACGAGTTGCTCGGCGGGCCGCGGTCCGAGTGGGCCGGAATCGCTCGCGTTCAACTGGATATGCGGGCGACGTTTACGGTCCCGAAGTGCGTTGATCGCTAGGTTGTTCGCGATTGTGAACACCCACGTCGAAAACTTCGCCTTCGGCGTGTACTTCTTCCGCGTGCGATAAACCCGCAGAAATACCTCTTGCGCAAGGTCTTCGGACTCTTCTTTCGTTCCGACGAGGTGGTGCATTACGGCAACGATTCGGTGCTGGAACCGCTCGACAATTTCGGCAAATGCAATCGGGTCGTCTTGGTCGCGGACGCGCAGCATCAGACGGACATCGGGGTCGCGAACGGCCATCATCGCGCTGGTTTGGCCGGTCGCCATAAAAGGAGTGCCAAGGGTGTTACGGGGAAACCGTCGCCGGAGCCGTTTCCGATAGTGTATGGCCTGCGGGTGCAAGCGTACCCTTCTCGGCTTCGCGGCGTAGTTGGCCGCACGCGGCATCGATCTCGGCCCCGCGCCGCTTCCGCACTTTCGCCGTCACCCCAGCCCGATTGAGTTCCTCCAAGAACGCCGTCAGGTCGGCTTCGGATGGCCGCTTGAACGTGAGGTCGGTCACGTTGTTCCACGGGATCAAGTTCACGTAGGCTTTTCGGCCGCGCAACAATCGGGCGAGTTGCCGCGCATGTTCGAGTTGGTCGTTCATCTTCCCAAGTACGACGTATTCAAACGTCACTTGTCGCCCGGTCTTTGCGTAAAAGTCGTCTGCCGCCGAAAGAATTTCGTCGATGCCAGTCTTCGTGTTCGTGGGGACGATCTGCGTGCGAAGTACATCGTTCGGGGCGTGCAGGGAAACCGCGAGGTGATACTGCTTGCCGGACTCGGCGAGTTGCCGGATCTTTGCGGGTAAGCCAACCGTGGAAATCGTGATGTGCCTCGCCCCGATGCCGAGGCTGTCTTTGTCACCTGCAATCTTGAGTGCTTCGAGCAAACATTCGAGATTTGCGAGCGGTTCGCCCATACCCATCACGACGATGTGCGTTAAGCGGGTGGCACGATCCGTATTCGTCGTGTTCGCGTCGGTCAGGTTTCGCAACAACACGAGTTGTTCCAAAATCTCGCCGGTGGTCAGGTTGCGAGCGACGCCGTTGATTCCACTGGCGCAGAACACGCAGCCCATCCCGCAACCGACTTGCGTGCTAATACAGGCCGTCGCGCGGCCATCGTCTTGAATCAGCACGCACTCGATCATGCGATTGTCGTGCAGCTTTAGCACGAGTTTGTGCGTATCATCGCGTGCAGTGAGATGGTGTTCGACGCGAGTGCTGAACAGGTCGAAGCTCTCGGCTAACGCCGGGCGAAGGTCTTTCGGCAAGTCGGTCATCGCCTCGAAACTCGTCGCACGTGCGTGCAACAGCCAGCGGCGAATCTGTTTCGCCCGCATCGGTGGCTGGTTGCGCTCAGCAAGCCACGCACGCAAATCGTCCATCGCGCAGTCGAGCAATCCCGGTTTCTGGGCAGGTGGTGCTGAGTCATTCATCAACGGGAGTGAAGCAATCATTTGGTCATCTTAATCCGCACCGCCCCACAAGGAAAGCAGGCGAAGTCGGGAAGTGCTGCGAAGCGTGGGCAGGAATCACTTTCCGCGTTCATCGTTTCTGGAAAATCGCTGTGAGAGAACGATTGGAGAGAATATACAGCACCCCGTTGGCAAATACGGGCGTGGCGGTCATGCTCGCATCCATCTCGTGCTTCGCGAGAAGCTTTTTCGTTTTGGAGAATTCGAGAATGTGGACGTCTCCAGAATCCGAGGCAACATAAATCTTGCCATCGACGACGAGTGAGTTACCGTGCCCGGGGTCTTTCAAAACGTGTACCCAATACAGTTTGCCAGTTCGTTCATCGAGGCAGTGAACGACGCCGTAACCATCTGCCGAAATCACGAGTCCGTCATGAATCGCGACGGACGACATCGACAGGTGCATCCGTTCGGCTTCCTTCAAATCTTTCCCGTCGAACTGCCAAACGACTCCAGAGTTCGGATTCGGTTTACTCTTCGATTCTTTAGATTCGTCGTACAAAACGGGGCTAATATCGCCCTTTTTCGTGGGATCGATGCAGAATAAACGCCCTGGCGCGTAGTTGCTTTCCGGGTCGCGACCCGTCGCGAAATAGATTCGTCCGTTCGCATGTACCGGCGTCGCCACGACGCTATTTAACTCCGTGTCAAGATCCCCGCCGTTGAATTTTCCCGAAGGAGTTTTGCGGTTGGAGTCGAACTTCCAGATCAACTTACCTGTTTCAAAATCGAACGAACGGACCCAGCCATCGGATTGTGGGTGGATCACTTGGGTGACTCCGGAAATCGAAACGACCGTCGGACTCGCGTAGTGTCCCAACATCCTCTCTTTGCCGGGGGAGTTATCAGTCCAGATGACTTTGCCAGTGTCTTTTCGCAGACAAACGAGTTCAGGCGCTTTCGGGTCGACTACTGTCACTGCCGCATTGCCCATCGAGTTGCCCGTGGGAATGTAGAGAAAGTCTTTGTGTCCCGCCGGCGAGCCATGCGTGTCGTGACCTGGGATCATGATGGCTCGCGGGTGGATTTTGAATTGCGCGATCATGTCGACTTTCCACACTTCGTGGGGCAGGCCGGTTCCGTTGTGAAGCGGAGCGAGGTCCAAGCAAATCACTTCCCGGCGATTGTTGCAAAACCAGAGTCGATCCCCTTCAATCAGTGGCGACCCGCTTAAACTTTGCCCAGGCCAGTCATCGGGGAAGTTGGGCAGCCGAGGTGAAACGTGTCGATAGATCAATTTGCCGTCTGTTGCGCGGAAACAAGCGAGAACCGCATTGTCCACTTTCGTATCCGGATCGTTATCGGTACTACCGACCCAGACGTAGCCACCAGAAACAACCGGCCCGCCGATTGCTCGACTTCCGGACTCGACTTTCACAGACCATTTGATGTTTCGCGACGGGGCAGTATCCGTTTGGATTCGCCAATCCGATGGTGCGTTCTTTTCTAAACTGACGGGATTTCGATCATTTGTGCGACCGAGCATCGGCCAATCGGCGGCACACGCCATGATCGCTGTTGTGACGACGATAAAATGTCCGAATCCTTTCATCGCGATCTCCATCGTTTCGTGCCAGCAAAGTTTCTCACGTCGATCATCGCACCGCTATCGTAACGGTGCAACGATCGACGCGCCGATATTCATCCAGTTTTCTTCGCAATTACTCGCTCCAAGTCGATACCCAATCCTAAAATACAAATGAGTTCAACAATAGGAGAGACCATGACTGCAACGGAAATCACCGCCGAGATCAAAGCCCAGTACGGCAGCGTGGCGGCGAGCTTGCTTACGGGTTCGGACCCTGGCGTGAGTGCGGTTGCGGAGGCGTTTGGCTACACGCCGGAGGAACTGGCGACGATCCCCACAGCGGCGCACATGGGGCTTTCGTGCGGGAACCCGACCGCAACGGCGAATCTGCGGCCCGGCGAAGTCGTCGTCGATTTGGGTTGTGGCGGCGGCATCGATGTCATTCTCGCGGCACGGAAAGTCGGCCCGACGGGTAAGGCCATCGGCATCGATATGACGCCGCAAATGATCGATCGCGCGAAAATGAACGCAGCCACGCTTGCCGCAAAAGGCGAAGTACTGCCAGTCGAATTCCACCTTGCGGAGATGGAACATCTGCCGCTGGCCGCCGGTAGCGTCGATTGCATTATCTCGAACTGCGTGATCAATCTGGCTCCGGACAAACCGGCGGCGATCCGCGAGATGTATCGCGTGCTCAAAGTCGGTGGGCGATTGGCGATCAGCGATATTGCCATGAAAAAGGCACTTCCCGACGATGTCGCACAAAGCGTGGCCGCGTTCATCGGCTGCATCTCCGGTGCGTTGTCGCTGTCCGATTACGAGCGATTCCTGAAGGACGCCGGGTTCGTCGGCGTGCAAATCATCGATACCAAGAAGGACTTGAACGCCTACGGTTTGGTCGAAGGGCAGAGCGGCTGTTGCAGCCCCGAGATGCCCGCAACGCCCACCAGCCTATCGCTTTCGACGATCACCGAAGGCGAATGGATCGACGCAAGCCAAGGCTGTTGCGGCACGACCTCCGCCGTTCACGCGGGTCTCGGCGAAGTCCTGACTCGCTACGACCTCAACGAGTACGCAGCGAGCGTGCAGGTGTTTGCGATCAAAGCATGACACTCACAATTGACGTAAGTCACAATTGCGGAGGCTCCAAAACCGATTTTTGGGGTCTTTTTTGGGTTTTTGAGGCCCCAAAAGCCGCCTTTTTGATCGCAAATCACCGATTTGTTTGGCACAACTCGCACTCTTATAGTGGGTTACGCCGAACGCACTCCATTCGACACTCGGTGCAACTACCGACCGAAAATCGACCGGATGCGCCCTAAAATCGACCGTACGCGACAATTCTATGTCATTTGCGCGCACTTCTATGTCATTTAGCGACAATTCTATGTCATTCCATGCACGACACGAATTCCGACTTACGTCGGATCGTCTGCGATTTTTTGACTTCGCGAATTCGTGTGGGTGATGCCGAAATCGGGATTCGTTTCGCCGCGCCGCGAAGGCTTTGCGCAGCGAATCGCGAGGCGTGAACACACGTGAAAATCGCGTTGCGATCCGATACATCGAGCCCACGCGCTTCGCTCCGAAGACTACGCGGCGCGGCTAATGGTCTCCGGAAGAGGAAAACGGATCGGTCGTCAGTGGGCGACCGTATTGCGCATTGCCGCGTGACGCACGATTTCAGACTGGAGGGATTGCTCGAGCGATTGAAATAACGCTCGAAATGATTTGCGTTATAGAAAGCAGTGGTTACAATTCGGCCAAGATACGCTGCCGACTGTCGGCAGAATAACTGGTTCGGCGGCGGAGGGCGTCGGGGCGTGAAGTCGCTGTTGCGGCAACTGCGCGAGGCGTTCCCGGAGGTGCCGCTGCCGCCGCGGCCTATCACCGGGCACCGCTGCGCGGACTGCGACTGGGCCGACGAACTGCTCGGGGGCCAGCCGTGGCCGGAGGTCGCCGCGGGCTTCCCGGCGGAGTGCCACCACGACTTCGGGCTGCTCACCCCGGCCGCCCAGCGGTACTACCTGCCGGCGTTCCTGCTGTCGGCGTTCGGATCCAACGGCATGCAGGCCGACTCGCTGGAGGCGGCGCTGACCGACGGCACCTTCCCGCCGGCGTCCTTCACCCCGCCGCAGCGGGCGGCGGTCGGGCGGTGGGTGGTCGAGTTCTGGGGCAGTTGGATGGGGTGGGAGGAGCCGCCCCCGCAGCTCGCCGAGTGGTGGGCGCAGGCGGGGGCGTAAAGGCACGCCGAACCAATCGCTACAGCTGACGGCGGCCCCAGAGCGGGCCGCCGCGGCTGAGCTGGGTCGTTCGGCGGCAGAGTCGGAGGTCGCGGATGCCAGCGTTCGTTCCCCGAAGCTACGAGCCGTACAAGAAGCGGGAGCAGCTCGACAAGCGGCTGCTCGCCCTCCGCGGGGCGGTCAACGCCGGCGCGAGTGCCGAGCGGATCGCCGGCGCGGCCGAGGAGGTCCGTCTGGCCGCGCTGGCCATCGTCAAGGCGCGGCGGTCGATCCTGGCGGGCTGGCGAGAGGACGACGCTGTCGCCCGGCAACTTCGCAACCTCCAGCGGGACGAGGAGCGGTGGGTGTCCCTGTCGGTCGAGGCCATCGTGTCGCTGGCCGCCGAGGGGGACGCATAACCAGTCGCTGAACTTGACCGGAGCCGCATTACGGTTTCGCGCGACGTGTAGTCGTTGCAGCGGCCGCTAGGAGTAACCGACGCTGTGAACCCGACCCGCTTCGAGCGCGACGACTTGCTCGACGACGCTCGATTCTGGGCGCTGTTGTACGAGCATTGGGTGAAGCCGCGCGTCGGCGATAGCTTCGAGGAAGGCGAGCAGTATTTCTTTTCGGTTCGCGAGAGCGCAGTGAACGCCTTCTTTCAAAAGCTCCAAGGTGCCCGAACTAAACGCGACCACTACCCTCAGTATTCCGTCCTGCTACCCTTGCGGAAAGGTTGGCGTATCGGCGTGGTCCTCAGCATGTATCATCCTGACGATTTTCAGATTCAATATGTGGTCGCGCCGCCGTCCTCCGATGAACTGATTGTTGTCGGCGTGACCGCGGGCAATTTCCAGCTGCCGGCTTTCCGCTGGGAAGAGTTGCTCGTGGTGCGCGACGCTGTCAAACCGTCCAAACTTGCGGTGAAAGCGAAGGCGACACTATTGCTGTTTCCGTCGGTGTACCTTTCTTCGGACTTGGAGATCGCCGAGGTTAGCAAAGTCCTTGAGAACGCTTGGGCAAAAAGTGGACTCGCGATAACACAAGCTGAAGAGTTGGTTCGGCGTCCCGTGCAGGACTTCATCCGGCTTCGGCGTTTGTATCCGGAGGTGAAGGAAACACGCTGGGTCAAGCACCGAACGCATGGCTGGATCAACGATAGCCAGTACAGTCTCCGGAATCCGAAGGTGGATGGCTCGGAGCGCGTAATTCCCGTGATACGAGAGTTATTTTCAACCTTGGCGAGTGGGGCGTAGCAGCGGCTAACCAACGGATGAAGCTGACCGGGCCGGCATCTCTGCTTACCGTGCGATTCTGTCAGCCGGCCCGGCAACTGATCCTGGTCGTTCGGCTTCGGAGGGGGACGATGGGGCGAGCGTTCCAGGCGAAGTGCGCCGCGTGCCAGCACACCTTCCCGGCCAGCGAGGGCGGCGGCGTTTGCTTCGAGAGCGTACGGTGCAAGCGGTGCGGCCAGGACCGAGATGTCTCGCATGACGACATCCGGGATGCCTACCTTGCGTACTTGAAGGGGCTGAACCCGATCGTGCCGGAGATGGACGGGTCGGATGGCCGGGCGTACCCCGGCGAGCCGATCACCCGTCGGGAGTTCCGGCGGCGGGTGGTAGCAGCGGCCGGCACCTGTGAGTGCGGCGGGCGGTTCTCCTACGCCGCCCCGCGTGCAAGTCCACCGAGGTCGCTGATGACAAGACTCGGTCCATCAGGTTCGACTGAGGTTGCCGCCCGTGCAGCCCAAGGCAACGCCGGCGAAGCCCCAGGAACCTCATCGGGCGATGGACGATAACCCGCCCTTGTGACCGGTGCTTTGCGTGGCCTTCGGCCTGCACCGGTTGCGTTGGCCGTTGGTTATGTCCCTCTCACATCACCCGAACACATCGTCCAAGTCGGGGTTGTGGCGCATATCGGTGGGCGTTGGCGCTGCGACAAGGTCAACGAGCGGCGCTCCAAACGGGGCGATCAGCGATTCGGCGGCGGCTCGCAATTCTGCAAGATGCTTGTCCGCCAACGCCACGAATTCCGGCCCGAATGCGGCGGCCTTCTTCGGATTGATCTTCTCCGAGAGTAACGCAAATCGCCGTCGGATCAACTCGACTGACAGTTTCACCTTCGGCTCGATTTCCAACAGCTTTCGCGGATCGCCGACCGCAAATAATGACTTCGGCGGCGCGACTCTTTGCGATGGGGGCGCTTCCGCGACACGTCGTATCGCCTCGGGATTGGGCCGTGTCGGTACATTAAATAGGTTTGCGAACTTTTGTACGGTTTCGATCTTCAGTGCCGCCGGTTGCATCCCGAACGCGATGGCCACTCTTCGTAGCGTATCGGCTTCGAGTTGATTTCGCATCCCGCACGCATCGGCGATCTTCTCGGCAGCCACGTAAACGGCGTACCGTTTCTCGGAAGGCATGCAACGGACGACATCGGCAATGGCAACGACTTCGGTCGGGATCGCTTTCTCGGCGGCTTCCATGATGGGGTCGATGTGCCGCGCCAGAATCGCATTGTGGCCAAACAACGTTGCGAGAAATTCGCGTACCGCAATGCGTTCGGCGTTCGCGATTTGACCATCGGATTTGGCGATCATGAGTCCGAACCGTGCGAGCGTTTGGATCGTCTGCAATTCGGGCCGTTCGTTCGAGATTGTGCGGGCGGGCACGTTCGATGCGAGTGCCTGTGCGAACAGATCGATCGGTTTGGGCACGATAGGGGGATAAGCGGGAGGCAGCCGATTCGCAACTGGCAGTGGCGGCAACGCGGCCAATTGATAAACGTCGGGTGGAACGTGACTCTGCGGCGGCGGTTCGATCGGAGTCGTCAAGACGATGTTGTTGACGGTGGAACATCGCGGGCAGGTAAACTTGTATTCCAAACGAGTTTTCCGCGACGAAACCTGGATCCGCACCCGACACGATTTGCACTGGACGGTGACTGTAAAACGGATCGGAGCCGAAGGTTCGCTATCGGGCTGTTGGGGCGTCATCTATATCGCACCGAAAGGGAATCTGCGGTTACAAAATTTATCGCAAAAGCATTATCGTCATCAGATGCGACATGTCCAGCAGGAATTCACCACGAACAGTGATACCAAATAGCCCAAGCTCGAGGAAGGAACTTCATGGGTACGATTGGAGACGGCGCGTTTGGGCCAAACGAGTTGCGAAGGCCAACACGGCCAAGAG
>JAYSKW010001110.1:0-14372 GCA_043726085.1 Limnoglobus sp. | reverse complement strand
GGGGTAAAGGTTCGCAAGCGCTTCCTGAATCAGTTCCCGACATCGATACATTCCTGCGGAGAAAAACTCGATCACGATCGTCGAGCCGAAGCGATCGACCACGAGGCCACTCAAGCCGTCGGCTTCCGAATGCACGAGGCGATACGCATTCGAGACCTCATCAATTTTCAGGATGTCGCGGCGAAGCGCAACGGCGTTGCCGATCTTCCGGGCGAAGAACGCCGCATCGATCGCTTCGCTGCGATCCGACGTCAGAACGCGAAGCGTAATCCGAGAATGTCCGTTATAAATCCCACGGCCGACCCACTGGCCGGAGCGATCTTCGATATTGACGAGGCCCCCGTTTTGGACTTTCCCCGACGGCCGTTCGACCATCTTTTGGAAGATCCACGGGTGCGACGATTTGCGTTCGATCTTCAAACGAACGGTCGGCAAGACGGCAGCTTTCTCGGTGTCACTCATAAGAGTACAGTCTATCGGCATCCGGAAAATTGCAAGAAACCCGGCACAGATATCGCGATCCGACAGCATTCACTGTGCAACCAAACCTTCGTACCGTTCGGCAAGTCGGTAGCTTCGTCTCGCCCTCAACTAGCACAAAGTATGCTTCATGAACATCGGTGCGGTGAGCGGTAGCGTCGCAACGATTTGCCGATCCGCCTCGATGCTCATCAAGGCCTTGGCAATTTTGCCGGTGATGCGGTATTTGGGTCGAACATGCGGGAGTCTCCGATGCGGCAAGACTACGGTCATGTCGAGAATGTGTCAAGAAAGTGTCGAGAACATCACGCCGCCATGAGGTACATCCGCAGCACGTTGTAAATCTCTTCACAGCGTTCGCGCCAGGTGGCGTGGTTCGCGGGTGGGTACTCGGCCATCGGCTGTAGCGTCACCAGCATGGCGACGCGGTTGGCGTCGATTTTCTGCATTTCGAGCTTCACGTCGATCGGTTCGCGGCCCGGCTCGGGTACGAATTTGCGTATCGACTGAATCCAACCGATGACGCCACTTCGGGTTTTCGGTTCCTGCCAGCCGCTCGGAAGATCGACGCGCAAGTGGATTAACCCCGGCTCGCTGGTTACGACGCAACCGCACACCGCTTCGACGAAACCGCGGAGTTTCGCGGCGGCCAGCCGCTCGGGCATCGTCGCTTCAAACTTATCGAAGAACGTAAAACGGTCGTTGATCGGTTCCTTTTGGCTGACTGGCGCACTTGGTACTGCTTGCGCCTGCAAAAGCGTACTCACGAGATTCGTCGCGGTGTCCGAACTCGCGCCATAACCGGGTGGTGCGGTCGATTCCCAGATCTCGGTACCGATCGCCTGCCCGAAATGCAACGCGAGTTCGCGGGCTGACTGATGGCGCTCGTTCGGATATTTCGACATCGCGATTTGCAGCAAGGCTTCCGCTACCGGATTGACATCGTGTATGCCTAAGCTACGCAGTGTCGGCGGCGTTTCGCGAACGTGTGCCGAGAGTATTTCTTGCACGGTCATATGGTTGAACGGCAACCGCCCCGTCATCATTTCGTAAAGTATCACGCCGACGGAATAGAGGTCCGCACGGCGATCCACGGAGTCCGCACGGATCATCTCCGGGCTGACGTACGCAGGCGTGCCACACGCGAAGATCGGACCGCAACCGGTGAGTTCCGCGATCTGGATGTGCGGTCGTTCGGTGAATCCGGCGAAGCCGAAGTCCATCACTTTCAGCGATTCGTTCGGCGTGTTGAAGTCCGTAATCATCAGGTTCGCGGGCTTCAAGTCGCGGTGCATAATCCCCGCATCGTGTGCGGCCTGCAAGGCATGGCACAACTGGCCGAAGATTCGCCCGATCCGCTCCGGGAACCAGCGACGATGGCGAACGAGAATCGCTTCGAGTGTGACGCCGTGAATGTATTCGAGGATTAGGCACGGGCCGATCGGATCGTCGATCGAGGCATCGATGAGTTGCACCACATACGGATGGCGGAAGCGGGCCATCGACTGGACTTCGGAATCGAAAAACTGCTGAAACTTCGGGTTCTGGCGAATGTTTTCCTTGACCCGTTTGACGACGACGTATCGGTTCGGATCGTTCACGACGCGGGCCAGATACACTTCGCCGTTGCTACCTTCGCCGATCAGTTTCAGAATCTCGTATCGCCCCATCGCACACTGACCGATGACCGTCGTGCGTGTCGGTGCGTGCCGGATGGTGTCGGACGAGCGTAGTCGCTTGCTGATCTCGGGCCAGGCCATTCCGTCGTACTCTTCGTGTCGCCATTTCGTACGCAGATCGCGTACGTCGATCAACAGTAGAGCGGAATCGAGTTAGAAACAAATTTGTTGCGCCCGCCTCTTTGAACTTCAGCGCCGGGTTTACCGACAATACAGGCCGTGTCGGTCGCGGTATCTCGGTAAACTCACATGATTAATGGCTAGAAATCGCGCCCAAGCGATATTCTACGACCGAAGAAAAAGTTTGCTTCGGTGCCAACACTCGCCAACCCGCCGCGTGGTTGTTCGCCTCCAAGTTCGGTGCATCGGTCGCGCAAGTGTACGCTTCAATCGCGACGGCTTTGCGGTGTGTCGGCGTAAACAGCAACAGTTCGCGGTATGCCGAATCGACGTGAACCGATAATCGTCGGCCACTTTTCGGCTCCCAGAGCGACGCGACTTCGCCGAGTTCCCCCGGCTTACGCTTCACGTTCATGCTCGTGAACAGCGTGTCGAGAACGACGTTGCCGACGGGCTTGCCGCGGCGGAAATCGAGATCGCCCAACCCGGAGCGCCAGCCGGTCGGCATGTTGCATTCGGACTCCCAAATCTCCGTCACCGCCGCCGCAAAGTTCCAAGTCGCGATGTCCGCTGAACCGCCCGGTGCTTTGAAGTACGGATGGAAGCCGATGCCGAACGGCATCGCTTTTTCATCGGCGGCACTCACGGTCGTTTCGACTCGCAACGCCGTGGCAGTCAGGCGATACGTGAGTTGGAGTTTCGCATCGGCGGGCCAGTAGGCGAGCGCCTTTGGGACATCCTTCGAGATTTGAAATTCGCCCGTGACGAACGCCGACGTGGCATCGGCACCGGAATCGATCACGCGCCACGGGCAACGGGGCGTGAAGCCGTGGATGGCGTGCGTGCCCGTCGATTCGTTCAGCGGGAGTTGGTACACTTTTTCTTCAAAGGTGAATTGCCCGTGCTTCAACCGGTTCGGGAACGGGAACAGCACGGGGTGGCCGCTGCGTGTCGGCACGGGGTTCGCGTCCCAATCGGGTGCGACGTAAAGCAAGTCGTCCCACGTCCCGTCGGCCTTCCCCGTCTGCCAGCGCAAGCAGTTGAAACCGTGCGCCGGCCAAACCTCGGCACGCACGGGCGCTTTGCCCGTTTCGTCGGCGAGAGTGTAGACGATACCCGGAATGCCGCCTGCCTCGGCTTCTCGCGTGGTCACGGTAAACGCCATTGGTGCTGCCCCTTGCTTGGAATCGCGGTGCCGTTCGCAAGGGGGGATTGTACGTTTCCAGAACCGAAACACGCACGAATTCACAGGAGTGGGCCATGCCGTTCATAAAATCGGAAGCTCTGACGGAACTGGCGATTCGATTATTCGTTGCCTCTGGAGTGCCAGAAGCGGATGCGATTGTGGTGGCGAAGCACCTCGTAGGAGCGAACCTGCGAGGGCACGATTCGCACGGCGTCATGCGCGTGCCACAGTATCTGCAATTCCTGCGCGAAGGCAAATATCACGCGAACGTGCCACTCCAGATTCTGCACGAAACGCCTGCGGTGGTGTCTGCCGATGCGGGTTGGGGGCTGGGACAAGTGCAGGCGCATCGATTATTGGCGAAACTGCTACCGAAGGCCGAACTTCTCGGCATCGCATCCGGTACGCTCCGAAATTGCGGCCATGTCGGACGGCTGGGTGAATACGCAGAGACGGCAGCCGAACGCGGCATGGCCTTCCTTGCGTCGGTGAACTCGCACGGGGCAGGGCGGCGGGTTGCGCCACCCGGCGGCACGGAAGGGCGCATCAGCACGAACCCGATCTGCCTCGGCGTGCCAACCGCGACCGATCCCGTCGTTCTCGATTTTGGAACGAGCGTGGCAGCCGAGGGGAAAGTTCGCGTGCATTACCAAAAGAAAGAAGCAACGCCCGAAGGTTGGCTGCTCGATAGTAACGGCCAACCGACGACGAACCCTGCCGTGCTGTACGAAGACCCACGCGGAACGATCCTGCCGTTCGGCGGCAACCAAACCTACAAAGGTTTCGGCCTGGGGCTGTTACTCGATCTGTTTACGGGCGGGCTATCGGGCGGGTCGTGTAGCCATCCGGACGCCCCATTGGCGGGCATTGGCAACACGCTGTTGTTCGTCGTCTTCGACCCGAAACAGTTCGGCGGCGCGGATCATTTTATGAAGCAAACGACTGGCCTCACCGATTTCGTACGCTCGTGCCCCACGGCAGACGGCGTCGAACGGATCACTTTGCCGGGCGACCCCGAACGCGACACGAAACGCCAACGCGAGCTTACGGGCATCAGCATTCCTGACGGCACGTGGAAACTCCTAGTCGATGACGCCACGAAGTGGAACGTGCCACTGCCGACAACGTGTTGAATGTAGCTGGCCTCTGTGAGGCCGGTGCGGGAACAGGTGTGCCGGTGAATGACTCCACGCTCTACCCACCCACCCATCCCTGGAATCATTCCCGATTTCGGAATCAACCTAACACACCAACGACTTACGTCCAATTCTGGTCGTCTGGAACTACGCTGGAACCAAAGTTACGGTGGTCCTTTTTTGCCAAAACTGCGACCTGACTATCAACCATACTACAAATGTAGCTGGCCTCTGTGAGGTCGGGGAAGGGCAACCGGGATTGCCAGACCCCAGCTACAAAAATGTCGCTGCCACCGCCTGCGGTTCAACGTCTATACTGACGTTGTCACCGAGACGAGGTTCCCAATGCCACATTCGATTTATGCTTGTATCGCACTTGTTCTTGTCTGCTCGTTCGCCATCGGTGTCGAACCAACTGCCATCGAGCGCGGCAAACGTGCTCTTGAGCAGAAGGCGTTTATCCCCGCGTTCTGGCCGAAGTCCGCGTACGATCTTGCGTGGAAACGCTGGGGCGTGGCCGAGAAACCGAAGAATTACGACTTGGCATTCCGCGAGCGGTATGGCTTGCACGACGCGCCGTACCCGAACGATGGCTTGCCGATGGGACTGCGGACCGCTCCGTATTTGCCGTTCACGAAAGGCATCGGGATCGACTGCCTCGCGTGCCACGGCGGTTCGATTGCGGGGAAGGGCATCGTCGGCCTCGGGAACAGCACGCTCGACGTTCACGCCTTGTTCGAGGACATGGCCGCCGCTGGGAACATGCCGGTAAATTTGCCGTTTCATTTCAGCAATGTGCGAGGCACTAACGAAGCCGGCGCATTCAGTGTCTACCTGCTCGGCTTCCGGGACGACGATCTCAACCCGACCGTGAACAAGCGTAACCTCGGCCTGCACGACGACAGTTGCGAAGACGTCCCCGCATGGTGGTTACTCAAGAAGAAATCGACGATGTACCATGTCGGTGCGACCGATGCCCGTTCGGTGCGTTCGATCATGCAGTTCATGATGCACCCACTGACGCTCCCCGCCGACTTCACCAAAGCCGAACCCGCCTTCCGCGATATTCAACAATACCTGCTCAGCCTCGAAGCACCGAAGTACCCGTACGCCATCGATGCGAAACTCGCAGACACTGGGCGTGCGATTTTCCACGAGAATTGCGCGAAGTGCCACGGTACCTACGGCGACCAACCGAAGTATCCGAACAAGATCATCTCGCTCGATGAAATCGGCACGGATCGCAAGCGAGTCGACAACATCGGCACCGCGTTCGGCGAAGTGTACAGCACGAGTTGGTTCGCCAAAGAAGGCGGCAAAGTGATGCCGATCAAACCGACCGTCGGCTATCAATCGCCCCCGCTCGATGGCATCTGGGCGACGGCACCGTACTTCCACAACGGCAGTTCGCCGACGCTGAAAAGCGTGTTGAACTCAAAGGATCGCCCCAAGCGATTCACCCGCAGTTTCGGCACATCCGAAGCCGACTACGACAAACGAAACGTCGGCTGGATTTTCCAAGAAGTGTCAACACCCGCAAAGAACCGATCTCCGTTCGAAATGCGAAAGATCTACGACACATCGTTACCCGGCCGGGGCAATGGCGGCCACACGTATGGCGACGACCTGAGCGATACCGAGCGAACGGCGTTGATCGAGTATCTCAAAACTCTGTAAAACAAGCAATTAGTGTAACCGTAGGTCTTTTGCAAGCTAAAGACTTGCGGCTACAAAAAATATGAGATTCGTGCCTTCGTACGAAATGTCAATTTACGTGGGGCACGTTAAAAACGTGCCCTTGTTGAAAATGGCACGTTAAAAACGTGCCCACTTTCAGTTGCACGATTACGCGTGCGTTTCCATTTCTTCTTGCAGTTCGCACCATCGTTCTTCGATTTTCGTCAGTTGCTCGGCCATCGTGGTCACTTCGTTGTGCAGTCGCATCGCCTCTTTGGAATTACTCGTCGATAGCAGTTGTGCGTTGAGCGTCCGCTTCTGCTCGTCGAGTTGGGCGATTGTTTTTTCCACGGTCTTCAGCTCTTTGCGAACTTCCTTCTCACTGCGCGATGCGCGATGCGTGGATTGCGTTCGCTTCAACACCTCGGGTGGCAGTTTCGCGCGTTCGTTCGCTTGCTCGCGCTCGCCGGCGTCGATTTCTTCGTTGACTTTGTTGAGGTACGCATCGTACTGACCGCTGTAGTGGATCACGCGGCCATCGCGAACTTCGACGATACACGTAGCGACGCGCCGGGCGAAGGTCCGGTCGTGGCTAGTGAAGATCACCGTGCCTTCGTAATCGGTGAGCGCGTCGGCTAGGGCATCGACGGTATCGACGTCCAAGTGGTTACCCGGTTCGTCGAGAATCAAGACGTTGTGTTCGCTGAGGAGCAGCCCCGCGAGGCAGAGCCGGGCGCGTTCGCCCCCGGAGAGCATCGACACCGTTTTGTCGACGTTCGGGCCGCGGAACAACATCGAACCGGCCACATCGAGGATTTCCTGATCCTTCTTGCTCATCGCGGCCTGGCTATGCAGGTAATCGATGACGGTCTGATTTTCCGCAAGGCTCGTGTAAACGTGCTGTGCGTAAACGCCGACATCGCAGCCATAACCCCAGCGGACATCGCCGGAGAGCGGCTTGAGCGAATCGACGATCGTACGCAGGAATGTCGTTTTGCCTTGGCCGTTGTCGCCGACAATCGCGACGCGGGCACCGTGATCGAGTTCCCATTGAATGTCGGTCGCGATTTGACGCTCGGGGTAGCCGATGGCGAGATCGCGGCAACGCAGTGCCAACCCCTTACGCGGGGAAATCCGCGGCGGGCGGATGCGTGCCATCGGTTCGTCCGAACCGACCGCGATGAATTCGAGTTTCTCGAGCGCCTTGGCTTTCGATTGCGCGAGCTTCGCGGTCGATGCGCGCGCTTTGTTTCGCGCGATGAAATCTTCGAGATGGCGTTTTTTCACCATCGTCGCCTCGTTCGTGCGTTCGTCCTGCGTGCGTTTTTCCTTCTGGAATTCTAGGTACGCGTCGATCTTGCCGGGGAACGACGTGAGCTTCCCTCGCGAAATATCGAGCGTGTGGTTGCACGTGGCAGCCAGGAACGCGCGATCGTGCGAGACGATCAAACATGCGGCCCGGAAACCTTTGAGGAAGTGCTCGAGGAGAATCTGTGTCCGCAAGTCCAAGAAGTTCGTCGGTTCGTCGAGCATCAGCAGGTTCGGTTCGTGCAACAGCAGTGCCGCCAATTTCACGCGCGTCTGCCAACCGCCGGAGAGTTTGTCGATGGGGCCATCGAGGTAATCGCCTTTTAGTTCAAACTGCCCCGCGACTTCGCCGCACTTCCAATCGGGCTGGTCGCTGTCGCGCATCAAGAATTGGAGTGCCGTCTCGTTCGGCAGGAACGGATCGTGCTGACGCAGGTAGCCGAGGCGGAGGTTCGGGTGGCGAATGACTTCGCCGCTATCGAGTTCTTCCTCACCGAGTAAGATGCGAAGCAGGGTACTTTTCCCCGCACCGTTCCGACCGACGAAACCGACTTTTGTATTTTCGCCGATGACGGCATCGGCATGGTCGAGCAACATCTGAGAGCCGTAACTCTTGCATGCTTTTGAGATTTGAAACAGAGTCGCCATCGTGACGCTTACCCTCGAAACAGCGGAGGCTGATGCAGAAACGGGCGATGGAAGCCCAGTGTCTCGGCAGTGCGCACTGTCGAGAGTATTCAATGATTATGCTAGAAATCCGCCGAAAGCCAACACGGATTGATGAAGTTTTTGTTAATGTGCCACTCGTCGTCGATACATCAGCAAGCGCATCGCACGACTGCGGGATGTCGTCGAAATCGGGAAAGGTCCAAAAGTAACGGTTTTCAAGCCACTTTATTTCCGAATTACGTCGATTTTCGATGAATCGGAGCGGGTGGGAATTGGCGGAACGACATCGAACCGACTCGCGTACGTGGCAAGTGAATCCATGATGCCGGGATACAGAACAACGCCCTCCGTGAGTGCCGTGCGTTTGCGTGCGAGGCCTTGTTGTCCCGGTAAACGCACGGCTTCGACACCCGGTATTGGCGGGGTTTCGCGACAGGTTTTCGCCAGCCATCCGGTTTCTCGGCAAAATGCATCGGAACCGCCAAACGCGGCGGGGTCGGTCACTTGCACATACACGGAAGCACCCCAACCGCTCGGTGCCTTCGATCGACCGAACCCGCCCAGCCCTTGCGTGAGGGCTTCGACCATGAGCGCCAGCCCGTAACCTTTGTGACCGTGGTCGATTCCGCCGGTTGGCAACAGCGTGCCGGGCGGGTCGTCGAACAGCACGGCAGGGTCGTCGGTTGCGACGCCGCCCGCATCGAGCGCCCACGCGCCAGGGAACCGCTTGCCTTCGCGTTTCAGCCTGCCCGCCAAGCCGTTCGTGGTAATCGACGCGCTAATATCGATCCAGATCGGATCGCCATCGGTCGGAATGCCGACAGCAAAAGGGTTGGGGGTGAACACCGCACTTCGCCCACCATATGGGGCCACACTCGCCACCGCCGGGTCGGAACAGGCAATGGTTATCATCAAGCCGCGATCCGTCGCCCTTTGCAGAAACGCCGCAAGACAGCCAATGTGATGGCTACGACGAATGACCACCGTGGCGACGCCGTAAATGGCAACCCGCTCGACCGCCAAATCGACCGCTCGCGTCGTCAGCCAAACTCCGGGCAATGTGCGTCCATCCCAGGTGATTGCAGCCCCGCGATCCGCAATCACCTTCGGTTCGCCATGCGACAACATCCCGCCATTTTCCAACTCGGCAAGGTACGCAGGGGCGAGTTGCAACCCGTGCGTAGTATGCCCGAGCAGGTCCGCTTCAACCAAACCCGCCGCGATAACCGCTGGCTTATCTCCATCGCAACCTGCCGCCGCAAACAACGCAGACGCATACGCGATCAAGTCCGCTGCCCGATAACGAATGTCTACATTAATCACCGGATTGCGTCTCCCAGTTATGGCATCGCGATGCTTTTCACGTTTATGTCGCCGTTGTCGGCTTTGACCAGAATCAGTGCGCGGCCTTCGTCGAGTTTGTCGAGTTGTTGTACGCCTTTCCACTCGGCTACGGTTTCATATTTCACACCGGCGGTATCGCCTTTCGGACGTGACGTGATCGACTCGGCCGTGCCGAATTGATCGGCAGGAATCTTCATGATTCCGCGAGCGTTGTTGGCCATCAGCACGAAGTCTTTGCCATCCTTTTTGTAGACGATGATGTCCAACGGCCGATTGCGGTTACCGAGTTCCGCGATTGTCGTACCGGTCACTTTTGCCCCTTCTTTGAGGTCTTCGACGGGGATCGTGACGAGCGGCGTGCAGGTGTAAGCCGCGAGTACCTGTTCCTTGTCGCCCACCTTGTAAGTAGTGAACGTCCGGACGGGGGCTTGCGTCTCGAATTTGCCGTGGGCACCGTGGTAAATCTTGACCCCAGCCCCTTTGTTCGCATCGACGAAAGGGTAGTCGATCGAGCGAAGCGTCGAGGCGAACTCTTCGTTCGACAGCCCAGCCACGATCAATTTGCCGCTCGCAAAGCCGAGGCTGGTGATCGCTTCCATTCGCTGCTTATCGGTCGCGTTCGACAATACCACGGAGGAGAACGAGACGTCTTTCATCGGGAATTCGGCGAGTTTCCCGTCACGCGTTAGTCGCACGATCAGCACGGCGGCGTCCATCGCTTTACCGCGCGTCACGCCGAGGTAAACGTTGCCCGAAGCGGGGTTCACCTTCATGTCGTTGATCGCGACTTGTGCAGCGGGAACGCCGATCATCGAACCGATTTGTTCGGTGATTTTCTCAACCTTCACGTCTTCTTTGCTCGTCGGTTTCGTGTCGCCGGTGGCAATCGCGAAGATCGTCGCCGATGTCGGATCGCCGATGAACAACACACCATCCGGCCCGAACGCCATTGCCGTAATCGACTTGATTGCGGGCGTACCTTTTTGCGTTCCCTTGGCCGATTCGGCGAACGACGTCGAAGCCGCCACCGCGACCGCAAGTAGTGTGAGAAGTCTACGCATGATTGCCCCCATTAACGAACAGCGTGAGTTGGAACAAAGTAGATGTTGACCGAACCGCACGCAAGATGCAAATGAGAAAACGAAGAGAATGCAAAACCGCGTAATCGACGAACCACGCAGAACATTCGCTTGGTCTACCACTGATCGGACCGTTGCCTACCGAATACCATTTCTGTTCGTATCACCATTCGCTACTTTCCCCGAGTTTGCACATGGCCAAGCCGCTGACCGTGATATTTCAGGGTGTCACCGTCAACCTCGACCTCGAGAAGGTCGAGCGTTCTAAACTCTATGGCTACATCGATAACGAAGTCGTCGATGAATCGGGCAAGGCGTGCGAACTCGCCACGCTAATTTCCGATGGCCATTCGATCGTCGGCAAAGGCGGCACAGCACTCGCCTACCTGACCCCAGAAGGCATGTGGCGAAAGAAGGCCGACCTCAAAGCGGTGGACATTCAAGGCAACACGATCGTCCCCGTGAAGTCGACGTTCGACACGCCGGTGTCGCTGAGTGACACGGTCAGTATCGACGATTACCTCTCGCACAACGTTCACCTCATCTACCGATTGACGGCACAAGACGAAAGCCCGGCACTGACGGCGGAACTTAAAAAAGGCACGATCTTCCAGTTCCCGTTCAGCTATCGCGGTGGCCTGGAAGCCTCCGCTGGGTTCCTGTTGCTCGGCTCGGACGGCAACACGTTCCTCTGCGTCGGCACACCAACTGCCGCCGAGTTCGTCGGCCTGAAAGCCACCGCCGCCATCGTCCCCGAAACCGACGAAGCCACCGCAGTGGATGATGATTCGCTGGACTTTAATTTGGTTTAATTCCGATTTTTTACCACAGAGTCACAGAGAACACAGAGATAAGAATGGAAAAGACGCCAAATAATTAGTTCATTAGATTCATGCCTCAGTGTTCTATGTGGTGAAAGCCGAAATCATTCTAGATAGGAGGATGGAATGGAAGATAAAGATCCTCTTTCTTTTGCTCTGATCGGGGCAGCGATCGAAGTGCATCGCGTTTTGGGGCCAGGATTGTTGGAATGCCTTTATCACCGGGCATTGCGGTTTGAGCTTTCATTGCGCGGTATCGCTTTTCGCTCCGAAGTACCTGTTCCCGTGAATTATAAAGGCGAGAATTTGGGCGACGATCTCCGAATCGATTTGATCGTTCAGGATCGTCTCGTTGTGGAAATCAAGGCCGTCGATCAACTTCACCCCATACACGAAGCACAACTTATCACGTATTTGAAGTTGACAGGCATTCACACGGGCTTACTCATTAACTTCAACGTTCGCCTACTGAAAGATGGCGTGAAACGAATGGTTCTATAATGAATTAGTCTGCTAGATTTCTCTGTGAACTCTGTGTCCTCTGTGGTTATTCATTCTTTTTTTTCTCGAGGTTTATCATGCCGCAAATTGCGATTTCTAACAGTAAAGGTCGCGACGCTTCGGTCGTGGCCGAGAGTGTTCGCGTGCCGATGCGGATGTGGTGGATCGACGTCGAAGATCGCATTGCCACGTCTGCGAAAATTCTGAAAGGCACCATCGACCGCGATTACGACGCTCTGCTTCAGAAGTTTGGCACGCCGGAAAAGGTGGCGGAAGCGATGCTGGATGCCGATCCCGAGATCGACCTCGAAAGCGTGGGGCGTTACTTGCGGGAAACCTCGCGGGTGTACGTGAACTCGGATCGCCAAGTCGTGTACGGCGTCAACCAAGTCGAAGTCGTTCGCAACCCGGACGGCACCGAGAAACTCCGCCGACCGAAGAAATTACCAGTGCCGAACGTGTCGCCGGAACAGCCACTGTTGTGGAGCGGGAAACTGTTGGCGAAGAAAGAGGTTTTCAACAAATTCGTCATGGTCAGTAAGTTGCAACTCGTTCACATCAACGGCCTGACCTACGACTTCCTTTACGACATCGCCAAAGAACTCGAAGCGAAGCAAAGCAAAGCCTGCTGTTGCTCGGTGCAGGGCCAAAGTCGAATCAACCGCTCATCTTGCGACGCGGGGCGACGGCGTATCGCGGCTTCCTCGAAGGCCGCACACGAGGTAATGAATATCTGCTCCTTTTGCACCTCTCGAACATCGAACTGAAGGCACCCGAACCGACAGCCCCTGTCGGCTGAAATCGCGGCATGGTTCAATGCGAAGTTGCAGTTACGCCGAAAAGGTCCGCCGAAACTTTGATTCCCGCGTGGTACTAGCCGACCGAAATCGGACGTAAGTCGTTGGTGGGTTAGGTTGGTTCCGAAAATCGGGAATGAGTCCAGGGAGGGGTGGGGGGGTAATGGCTGGAGTCACTCCGACGTACTCCCACTGCTACACAAATGGAGCATCCCATAGGGTGCTTCGATTGAGATTTCGACCCCGTCGCGGCGCTTTCCCGTTCGCCTTGACCCCCGGCACGACCCCGTTTATCATCCCGACCCGTACCAGGATGGTGCGGAACCCAGAGTGCGTGCCCAGGATGGGAAGCGATGGCGGCCTTCCGCACGTGGTCGATACGATTGCTCATTCTCACGATGTTGGCCGGTATCGGCTACGGCATCTGGTGGATGCAGTCGTACGTTAGCCCCGATGCGGTGCGTACGGCGCTACTCAGCACGTTCTCCGAACAGTTTCCCGATGCCGAAGTGAAGGTATCCTCGGCGCACATTCGCGTGTTCGGCGGGATCTCCATTCGCGATCTCACGCTCACGAAACGCGGCGAAACCGAGCCGTTCTTCATCGCGCCGACGAGCATCATTTACCACGACAAAGAGCAAATTAACAGTGGGCGGTTGGTCATTCGCAAGATCGATCTCGATGCACCGACGTTCCGCATCGAACGCGGCACCGACGGAAAATGGGCGTTCGATGGCTTACTGAAACCGGGTAGCGCATTGTCGCCACTGCCGACGTTCGTGGTTACGAAGGCAACGATCGTCATCGTGGATCGTTCGCCCAATGCTTTGCCCCGCGTCACGCTCAGCGATGCCAACTTTACGATCGTCAACGACCCAGCCCCGGTGTTCCTAAACATCAAGGCGAACGGCTTCGCGTCGGTGGGGGACAACCCACTGGGCAAGTGTACGCTGATGGCACGAATCAACCGTAGCACGGGTCAGAGTTCGCTACGTGCGGAAGTGCCCGAGCTTGCGATTGGCCCATCGCTGATCGCCCTCGTCGCGCGGTGGGTACCCGAAGCCGCCACGTACGAACAAGCATTGACGGGGAAAGCCGCGATCAAAGCGGAACTCAGTGCCGAGCCGAACGGCCCACTGGTTTACGACGTTCGTTTGCAACTGAAAGAGGGGCGGTTTCAGGACGCACTGTTGCCGAGCGCACTCGAGAAAATCGAGACAACGATTCACGCCAAAGATGGCGTCGTCATCGTCGAAAAAGCGACGGGGCAACTCGGGAATGCCACACTCGAACTGAGCCTCGAAACCAAGTCGCTTTCGAGCACGCCTATCGCTCCCATCCCGCCATCGACGCCCGGTGTGGTGCCCGCACAACTCGCTTCGAGCGTACGCCGTGGCGCGGGAACGCCCGTCGAAATGTGGGATCGCATCGAAGACAAACTCGTACGAATCGAGGTCGCGCTCCGCGACCTCGTCGTCGACGATGCGCTGTTCGAGCGACTGCCTACTGAGGCAGCGACTTTACGAACGAAATTCCAACCCACCGGCATCGTTTCGCTCGGCTACAAATTTCAAC
>JAYSKW010001109.1:0-4765 GCA_043726085.1 Limnoglobus sp. | reverse complement strand
CTTCAACAACGAAGAAGGTTTCATGGCACTTCGCCAACGCTTCGAGTCGTCGACGCGGTCGTGGGCTTCGGTCAACGAAGTCACGCGGTTCGGCCGATTACTGGTAGGAATGGTGAACGCGAAGGAAGTGCCCGGCCGATTGGTGGCACCGAAAATTAAGGGCAGCGACGGCGCTTCGCTGATGGATGGTTCGCCGATGATGCACGCTTTCAGCAAGATGGCGGGCGACTTAACCAGCATCTACGGGTTGGCCAACATGGACGCACTGAGCGTCAAACGACAACGCACGTTACCTTCGGCATGTCGCGTTTACGACCTGCTCAATTTCGCGAGCGAAGTCGCGACACACCACGCAAAACCGGCCGGTGGCAAACGCATCCAGGGCTTCATCGGCGAACTCGTGAGCGGCGAGTACGACCTCGAAAATACCGTCGATCAATTCGCCGACTGGAAAGATTTCTTCTTGGGCGACAGCTCGAAACCGACCGGCAAACGCAAACGATGAATACGGGTCGAACAATCCTCGTTGAATCGACCACCCTGCATGCAGGGTGGCTTCGGCAATCCTTCTCAGTCCCGTTGCACTTCCCGCAAGTCTTTCGCGTTCCACTCGAACGACTGGCTCAATCGCCGTAACTCCGTCGATTCTCCTTCATTCTTGACTGCGGGCAGAACAACTTACAACTCTACGTAAGTAAATCGAAATCGGTCGAATCGGCTATGCAATGCGTGTAGCACCCGAATCGGGAACGTCGCGGTTCCGGTTGCACTTGTCCCATCGTTCATTCCTCGTTATGCGTTCCGCGTTACAAGAACGGGGGGAAAATGTTGATGTTCAATCGTGCCGAACTGCCGCAACGCGCCCCTCGGTTCGCGTGGGATATCCTCGCGTTGTTCGCGTTACCGTTCGCGATATATACATTCGCACCCGAGCGGTTTTACCCGCCGTTACAGCACGATTCTTGGCTATATCACGGCTGTTACATGGATTTGCCAGCCGCCCAACAGTTATTCGCCAATGACTATTATTCGTCGCGGCTGACGGTCACGCTGCCTGGTTGGTTGGTGTATTCCGCACTGCCACCAATCGCGGCGAACCTCATTTTGCACCTACTGCTGTACTACATCGGAATGCTGAGTCTGTACTTCGTGGTCACGACCGCATCGAACCGACGAGCCGGCTTTCTCGCGGCGCTGGTGCTTGGCGGACACGGTTTCTATCAGCTAGCCATCGCGTCCGATTACACCGACGGGTATGGCTGTGTTTACCACTTGCTGGCGCTCGCGTGTGGAACCCGCGCGGCTACCGCCACACGCTGGCAAGGTTGGGCAATCGGGTCCGGAATGGCAGCGGCGGCGCTCGTTGTCGCCAACCTCGTTTATGCGGTGCTCGTGCCCGGCATCGTGCTTCACTATTTACTGACGAACCGTAAGCATTCGACACTGTCATCCGCTGCGTTGTTCGTACTGGGGGCACTGGGTCTCAGCGGCGCGCTCGGGGCGTTCAACCACGTGATCGGTGAGTCGTTTTGGTTCCTGGCTCCGTCGTTCGCGTTCGCGGGCAAAACATCTGACACGAACGTCTTCAAGGCACCCATCGCGAGTTGGCTACCACACGCCGTATGGCTCGTATTACCAGCCATCGCGACATTCGGCTCGCTCGTTTGGTGCTTGTTATCTAGACGGGGATCGGCATCAACGGTCTGGTTTCAAATCCACCTGCTACTAGCAGTTACGAGTTTGGCGTACCTGGAATCGACGCCGAACGTTTCCTTCTTGCAGAACTGGTTTTACGCCACGCCGCTACTCGTACCGTTGTCGATCTTGGCGCTTGGCACGCAGTGGGCGACTTGGTTGGGGCGACTCTCATCGCGTGCGTATTGCACCGTTTTCGCGACGGCGATTCTGCTATTCGGCATCGCAGATTTCGTGTGTAGCGAAAAGTTCCGCATGGCCGATTCGCAACGCAAAGAGATCGTGGAAAGTTGCCGACTGAGCCGTTGCGATGTATTGGCATCCGAACGGCCATCGACCTTTTTGGCGCTTCATACCGCCATGCAAGACATGCACAAACTGGACCCAACACGACAGGCGTTGGCGTGGTACGACATCGGTGAACCGAACGGTGTGCTGTTCGATAATCTCGCGTGTTTTAACGGCTGGGGCCTGCGGATGATTAACCCCTGTTTTCCGAATATCTGGGGGCCGGTGCAAGGCGTGACGGGGATGCCGCTAAAGGTGGGGCAAACGATCGCGGTGTTCTCCAATAATTCCAATGCAGAATTCGCAGCGAAGGCTTCGCTGAAGACGGTCGGTGTAGTAGCGGAAGTCGTGGAGGTTCGCGACACCGGCGCGAGTGAGTATCGGTTTGCGATCACCCTTTTCCGCGTGACTGCCGTGCCGGCGGCGGTGTCACCATGAGTCTACGCTGTGCGATCTCGCAATCGAATTACCTACCTTGGAAAGGGTATTTCGACCTGATCCGCTTAATGGATCGCTTCGTACTCTACGACTCGGTGCAGTATACGCGGCGCGATTGGCGGAACCGCAACCGCATCAAAACCGCTGCCGGGGTGCAATGGTTAACGGTGCCCGTTGAGGTAAAAGGCAAGTATCTCCAGACGATCCGCGAGACGGTTGTGAGCGACCCCGAGTGGGCGCGGGTGCATTGGCGAACGCTCGAACATGCCTACGGGAAGACCCCGTATTTCCGCCAATATGCCGAGGAACTGCGTACGATCTATGCCACGTTCGGGCCGAAACTGAGCGACGTGAATTACGTGCTACTGACATACCTGTGTCGCCAATTCGACATCCACACGCCGATACTTTGGGACAGCGAATTCGACTTATCCGAACCCGATCCGTCGTTGCGGTTGCTTTCGATCTGCAAGCAAATCGGGGCCGACGAATATTGGTCCGGCCCGGCCGCGAAGGCGTATCTGAACGTCGCAGCGTTCGAGGCGGCGGGCGTGTCGGTCGAGTGGAAATCGTACGCCGGATACCCCGAATATCCGCAACATTACCCGCCGTTCGACCACGCGGTCAGCGCGCTCGATGTGCTGTTCCACATGGGGCCGGATTCGCCGAAATACTTGCAAGCGGAGGCGTTATGCGGCTCTCCGTCGTAAGCACGCTCTACCGTTCGGCCCGGCAACTCGCTTCGTTTCACGCACGGGTAGCCATCGCTGCGGATCGCGTCAGCGATTGCGTCGAGTTCATCTACGTGAACGACGGCTCGCCCGATGACGACCTGACAGTCGCACTCGCATTGCAAGCATCGGACCCGCGAATTCGCATCGTCGATTTGTCGCGAAATTTCGGCCATCACCCCGCGATGATGACGGGGCTACAGCACGCGACTGGCGAACGGATTTTCCTCATCGACTGCGACCTCGAAGAACCGCCCGAGTTGGTGAACGCCTTCACCGACGAGTTGGCCCGAACCGATGCGGACGTGGTCTACGGCGTGCAAGCGAGCCGGACGGGTGGGGCGTTCGATCGGTTCTGCGGGCGGTCGTTCTACGCAATTTTTAATGCCCTTTCGCCGAACCCGATCCCTGCGAATCTCATGACAGTTCGGCTGATGTCGCGGCGCTACGTCGATGCACTGTTGTTGCATCCGGAAGTCGAATTTGTGATCGCGGGATTGTGGGCACGCACGGGGTTCAAACAGGTGTCGATGCCTGTCGAGAAAGGCCGAAAGCCGACTTCGGTGTACGATCTTCGTCGCAAAATGGAACTCTTGGTGAACGCGGTCACGGGGTTCAGTGCGACGCCGTTGCGGATGATTTTCTATCTCGGGTTAGCCATTTCGTCGCTCGCCGGTTTCGCTGCGATTAGCTTGCTGACCGCGTGGGTGATTCGCGGTGGCGAGTTTCAGGCCGGTTGGCCATCGCTGATCGTCAGCGTCTGGTTGCTCGGCGGGCTGACGATCTTCTGCCAGGGCGTCATTGGCATCTATTTAGGCAAAGTCTACGCCGAGGCCAAACGCCGACCGGCGACGATCATTCGGCAAATATACGATGCCCCATCTGGAGGCGGTCATGCCTATCGACGTGCCGGGTAAGGTCGCGGAGTATTACTCGCAAAAGTTGGCGGAACACGGCACAACTCCGCGTGGCGTCGACTGGAACTCGGCCGATTCGCAAGCTGTCCGCTTCCGCGAACTGTTGCGAGTCTGCGATGACACCACCGCCAATTTGGGCGACTACGGCTGTGGCTACGGCGCGCTCTTACCCATCGCTCGGCAACGCGGTTTCACGGGTACATTCCGTGGCTACGATGTCGCAAAGCCGATGATCGACGCGGCAAAATCGCTCCATGCCGCGGACAATCTCGCGCAGTTCGACACGGCAGAAACCATTCTCGCGGGGTCGGCGTATGTTGTGGCAAGCGGCGTGTTCAACGTGAAACTCGACACACCAGTTGTCGAATGGACAGCGTACGTGATCGCCACGATCGATCGACTTTATGCCCTTTCCGAAGTCGCGTTTGCATTCAACTGCCTAACGGGTTACTCGGACGAGGACCGCAAACGGTCCGACCTGTATTACCCCGAACCGGCGATGCTCTTCGACCATTGCGTGCGTCGGTTTGGCCGCCATGTGCAGCTTTCACACGACTACGGCTTATACGAATTTACGATCCATGTCCTTCGCCAACCGCGAGGAAACTAGCCATGAAGAAGCTCGTCGTATTCGGTACTGGCGACTTTGCACGTGTGGCGAAAGTCTATCTCGAAGAAGACGGCGGCTACCACGTA
>JAYSKW010001108.1:0-8821 GCA_043726085.1 Limnoglobus sp. | reverse complement strand
GTTCTGCTCCATCCGCTTCTGATGCTCGTCGACGAAATCCTCTTCGCTTTTCTTCTGATACGCCACGCCGTACCGCATCACCGTGTAAAAAATCCGCGCCAGCTTGTGCGCCGTCGCGGTGATCGCCTTCGGCGCGCCCAACCGCGAACGCAGCCGACGCAGACTCGCACCCAGATAACTCTTGCTCCGCATCAGGCTCCACGCCGACAACCGAAACGTGTACGCCGCGTGGCCTTTCCCCCGCCGCGTCTTGCTCGACTTCACCTTCCCGCACGTCTTCTTAAAGTTCGGGCACAACCCCAGAGGTAACTCTCAGGGGTATTCTGTTTTTCTGAGAACCCACTGGTTTTGTAGGTCGGGTCGAAGCTTTGAGAGGCCCGACAGTGCATTCACGCGACGATTCCAAACTTTACGGGTTTATGTCGCGGATACTCTGTCGGGCCTCATCGCAAAGCCTCTTCGGCCACGACCTACGGGTTCTGAAAGGTTGAAAATGCAAACTGCCACGTGAACGGTTACCATTACCGACGAGATCTTAGGGCTTGCAGCGAAAGTGCACTTTTGAACACTTTCAGATTGACCTTCATTTTTGTAATTGTGCATCGATAGCCTCATCGATTTTGGCAATGCTCATCGCTCGCCTGTGTGTCTTGCTCCTCTACCGTTCGCCGCGAATGGCTTTGGCGATGGCTTCGGCGGACTTCAGGTTTAACAGCAGTTTCGTGTCGGTGGCGGGCTTGCCAGCGATGCTCCATTTTGCGGTGGCGATGGTCGCGTCGGCACCGAGGTATGCGCCGTCGGGTGAGACGGATAGCCACGTGTCGGCATCGCCCGCCCAGAGGGTGATGCTGTGCCGCCCGGTGGTGCTGTCGTAGATTTTTACGAGGCCGTCGGCGCAACCGGCGGCGACCCGTTTGCCTGCCGGATCGGTTGCGACGGCATAAGCGATGGAACCGGTGAGAATCGTGCGGCTCGGCGTCGATGTCTGTGCGTTCCAGACGCGAACGGTTTTATCTGCCCCCGCCGAGATCGCGATTTTACCGCTGATATCGAAGGCCAATTCGTGTACCGCGATGTCGTGCCCGCCCTGTTTCTTCAGGCTTTCACCCGTCGTTGCGTCCCACCAGTGCAGTTGCGGCTCGAACCCCGATGTGACGATTTGCAGCCCGTCCGGGCGCACCGCCACCGCCATCACTTCTTGCTCCATGCCGCTGAGCGTGAACCGCCCCTTGCCGGTTTTCGCGTCGACGATTCGCGCCGTGCGATCCTTGCTCGCGGTGGCGTACCAGTCGCCTTTCGGCGAGAACGCGACGGCGTACACGAAGTCCGAATGCCCCGCAAACGTGTGAATGAGCATGCCCGTTTTCGCGTCCCAGAGCCGTACGGTTTTGTCGAAACTGGCCGATGCAATTTTTGTCCCGTCGGGGCTGAACGCGACGCCCGAAACGACATCGGCATGGCCGCCGAGGTTGTGCAGCAGTTGCCCGTCGGCGATGGAAAAGAGTCGCAGGTCGCCGCGTGCCGAGGGTTGCCCACCCGCCACGGCGAGCGTGCGGCCATCAGGGCTGAACTTCAAATCGTTCACCGCGGCCAGCACATTCGTGATGGTACGCACCGGCTTCGCGGTCTCCGCGTCCCAGATCGTCACGCGGCCATAGACGCCACTCGCCAGCCATTTGCCATCGGGGCTGAACGCCACCGCCGCAACCGGCGGCAACGGCCCGATCGGCAGCGACAACTCGACGACACCGAGCTTTCCCACAGTGGGCTTCATCGAAAATACGACATCGAGTTTACGGCGATTGATCGGTCGAACGACGGCTGCGACTTCGGCCGGTTTCGTGCCTTCGGGCGCGCCGAGTTCGACCCACTTTCGCAACGTCGCGATCTGTTCCACCGTCAGCGGATCGGCATCGAGCGGCATCCGTCGCTTCTTGGTTTTCTCGGTCAAAAGTGAAACGAGCAACGAGTCGTCGGGCTTACCCGCTTTCAGCACCGGCACCTTCCCACCCTTCCGAATCGCATCGAGCGTATGTAGTGCCAACCCCGCTGAAACCTCCGGTTCGTCGAGCTTGCGTTCGTTGTGGCAAACGGTGCAGTTCTTCCGCAAGATCGGTCGCACGTCCGCCCAATACGTCGGGTCCGCCGCGAATGACATGGCACCGTCCGCAACGAGCAAAAGGCACGCGAGGAGCGAGCATCGGAAGTATCGCGTCATGGGGTAACCTGGTGAATCCATCGAACGAAAGATCGGGCATGCCGAGCGAGCAGAAAGGTATTTTAAGAACTGTTCGCAGCAGAAGCGATTTTCGACAACAAAAAAACCGCCGGGAGTCTCCCGGCGGTCGTGTTGGTTTTTATGGCCCGCGATGGTTACGGTAGTGTAATCACGTTACCGTCGTTGCCGGGGCCCATGTTGCTCCACGTCACTGGGTCGACGTTGTTCGTAATGAACCGAACGCTGGCGTCGCCCAAGGTCACGTTGACGCCACCCGTGTGGCGGCTTCGCGCGGAGAAGTGCGCGCCACCCGCCCCGCTACACGGCAGTCCACGCAACGGTTGATTGTTGCAATAACCCGACGTGTAAATCAGATCGTTCGCATTGGTGTTCGGCGTGTAGTAAGTGCTGAATGCCGAGGCATCGCCCCACCACGCGAAGCCGCGAAGATCCGAGCTTTGGCCTTGAAGGACTTCGCCCATCATGATCGTGTTGGTCAGGCCATCGGTGATGTCGGTCAGTTTGATCTTACGCGTACGGTTGGCTCCGTCGAACATGCCGTACGCGCGGGTGTAACCCGTCGGTAGTGGAGCGGGGCCGTTCGAGCCGTAGGTGCTGCCGTTGCCACCATTCACAACGTAGTTGATGTTGGTGATCGCGCCGATGGGCGTGTTGTCTTGATCGCTCGGGCACGACAGAACCGAGTAACGGCGACCCGTCACATTTGTGGTATTTGGCGCGGAAGAGTAACGCGGGTAGGTAGTGGGCACGGCAGCAGCGGCAGGGAAATTCGAGTTGACCGTGTCGGTGCCGCCCCAGTTCTGATAGAGCTTGAAGACGTTATCTTGTTCGACGTACGGCATCATCAACACCGTCCAGGTGCCCCAACAGCATCCGCTTGGGCTGACCATCGGGATCAGGCTGCCCTGCGTGTCGTGGTAGCCGTGGTGGCCGAGTCCGAGTTGCTTCATGTTGTTGGAGCACTTCGCACGGGCGGCCGCTTCGCGGACCTTCTGCACGGCGGGCAGCAGCAGGCCAATGAGAATCGCGATGATCGCGATCACCACCAATAACTCGATTAACGTAAACGCACGACGTTTCCTCATAGGAAACCCTCCGAATTAAGAAGAAAGAAAAGAAACAACGAATCGCGAACTGCAATCGAACAGAGAGAGAAAAACTACTTCAAATCGTAGTTCACGGTATCGTTCGCACCGTCCTTGATGGTGGCTTTGAGTTCCGACTTATCGTTGTATTTTGCCGGTAACATTTCTCGTACTGGTAGGGCCACACCCGGCGCTTCATCGCCGCGAGGTGCGGGCACTTTCGGGTCCGGATAGGTGATTGCGACATCATAATCGCCGGCGGGCAACCCGACTTCCGAGATGATCGTATACTTGCCGTCTTTGATGTCGGCCGTTCCGACGTTCTTGCCCCCGCCCGTCGAACGAAAGCTGATACTTCCGTACTTGACTAGTTCCCCTTTGAACGACACGGTACCGGCAACGGAATTGCGTTTCGGCCCCGAGTTACCGCAACCGGAAACGAGACCGATACCCGCGAAAATCGCGATGAGACACAACCACTGACGCATACGGCCTCCTACAACGACAGCAAGATGACTGATGAATTCGTCGAGGTCGAGAGAAGGGGAAAACCTCAACTCATGCTATTAGCACGACTCAAGTGGGTCTTGTCAAGATAAATCTGAGGGAATCTTCACGAGTTTTCGGAACTTTTACGCGACCCAGTTGTTGTCGTTCACGACCATGCCAAACCGAATCGGCAATAGGTCCGAGTTATTCCTCTTCGCCGAGCGCGTCTTTGAGGGCCTTCACGGCTTCGACTAACTCATCGAGCGCGGGGTTCAAATCGAGGGCTTGCTTAAAGTAGCGCAGTGCGGCGCGGGGCTTCTTCAACTTCAAATAGCATTGCCCCAGACCGGCGGCCGCACCGAAGTGATACGGGTTCAGCTTCAACACCACTTTGCAATCGTCGCGCGAACGTAGGTAATCGCCGCGACGGAACAACATGATCGCGCGTTGGTTGTACGCCTCGGCATACGCGGGAGCGTCGATCAGCAAGTCGTCGAGCGCGGCCATCGTTTGCGAAAAGTCGCCGAGTTGCATCGCTTGTTGAAGCTGCCAGCAGTGGTTCGGGTCGCTGCCGCGCGACCAGATTTCCCACAGTGCATCGTGTGCGAATCGGCGAACGTAGGTGTCTTCGTCTTTGAGAATCGCAGACAACGCGGCGTTGGAACCGAGCGTGCCGATGAGGCCGAGACCGAGTACGGCGGCTTGCCGAACTTGCGAATCGGGGTGAATCAGCAACCGTTGCAGCGTGCCTTCCGAGTAGTTGTTTTTAATCGAAACGCGGAACGAACGCATCGCTTCTTGAACGCCCGCCTGCCACAGGTCTGGGTCGTCCTTGAAGGACGGTTGCGGTATCTCGCGGAAAAACGTGACGATCAGCGGTTCGGACACGCGGTGCCCTCGCAGATGTCGGGGGGTTAGTCTAATAGCAACTTATGAGGAAAATCGGTCGAAAGGGAGAGCGACCATCATCAAAGCCGCCAGGGGAACGCGATCGCGTTTCGATTGTGCCGATACACCAGACACAACCGCCCGAAGCGGGCCAAGAGGCGAATCGACCGACCGCTGCGCTCGTGGACATTCGCTTGAGATCGGTTACCTTCAAAGAGAGTAATCGCAGACCCCAACCCGCAGCGCGAACTATGCCCGAATCGGTGAGCGGCGCGATTGAACGCGTCACCTTTCACAATCTGGACAGCGGCTATTGCGTGCTTCGCATCAAGGCGAGCGGGCACCGCGACCTCGTCACCGTCGTCGGCAATATGCCGCAGGCGATCGCGGGGGAATACATCGAGGCCAAGGGAAGTTGGATTACGGATCGCGCACACGGGCAACAGTTTCAGGCGACCGAACTCAAAACCACGCCGCCGCACACCGCCGCCGGTATCGCCAAGTACCTCGGCTCCGGCCTCGTCAAAGGCATCGGCCCGCGCTACGCACAGAAAATCGTGTCCGTGTTCGGCGACAAAACCCTCGAAGTCATCGACCGTTCGCCGACGTACCTCAGCCAGGTAAAAGGGATCGGGCCGAAGCGCATCCAGATGATCCGCGATGGCTGGCGCGAAACCACCGGCACCCGCGAGATCATGACATTTCTCATGTCGTACGGCATCGGGACGGCGCGGGCCGTGCGCATTTACAAGACGTACGGCGAGAACGCCGTCGCGCTCATTCGCTCGAATCCGTATCGCCTCAGCACGGATATTTGGGGCGTCGGCTTCCGTACCGCAGACGATCTCGCGCTCCAACTCGGCATCCCGCGCGATGCCCCACAACGCGCCCAGGCCGCCGTGCGACACATCCTTCAGGAGGCCGCATCGAGCAAAGGCCATGTCGGTTTGCCCGAGCCGATCTTGCTCGAAGAAACGACGATTCTCACGCAAATCGAAACGCTGAGCGTACAAGATGCCATCGAGCAATTGCGCATCACTGATGAAGTCGTTCGCGATGCGCCGACCGGTGCGGAAGCCGATTTTGGCTTTGAATCGCTGATTTATCTGAAGTCGATGTACATCGCGGAACTCGGCGTCGCGAAGTTAGTGACTGCGCTGCGAACCGGACCGCACCCACTGCCGACCATCGATACCGAACGCGCACTCGCCTGGGTCGAATCGCGGATGACGATCACTTTCGCAGAATCCCAGCGCGACGCAGTACGGGCCGCCGCCACGGAAAAATTGCTCGTGGTGACGGGTGGACCCGGCACGGGAAAGACGACGATCGTTCGCGCAATCATCGAACTCTTTGCTGCAAAACAACAGCGAGTGGGGTTATGCGCACCGACAGGGCGGGCTGCGAAACGCCTCGGTGAATCGACGGGTCGCGACTCGAAGACCATCCACCGCTTGCTCGAATTCGATGCGGGTATCGGCGGCTTTCGCAAGAATCGCGAGAACCAGTTGGACCTCGATTTGATCGTCGTCGATGAAGTATCGATGGTCGATGTCGTGCTGATGAACCAACTGCTGCGGGCCGTGCCGCCGTTCGCCTGCGTGGTGTTCGTCGGCGACGTCGATCAACTGCCATCGGTCGGCGCGGGCAGCGTACTTGCAGATCTCATTAGCTCCGGTGTCATACCGGTGTCACGCCTCACGGAGATTCACCGGCAAGCCGGTTCGAGCTACATCGTGCGGGCCGCCCACGCCGTCAATCGCGGCGAAGAACCGGAGTCCGCGCCGAATGCCGACGGCGATTTTTACTTCATCGAAGCCGACGAACCGGCGAAGATCGTCGAGCGAATCGCGTTCATGTTGAAGACGCGCATCCCCGCGAAATTCGGCCTCGACCCCGTTCGCGATGTGCAAGTCTTGTCGCCGATGAACAAGTCCGAACTCGGCGTGCAAAACTTGAACAAGGTGCTGCAAGACGTGCTCAACCCGAACGACGGCCACGCAAAAGAAGTGCAACGCTACGGGGCCGCGTTCCGCATCGGCGATAAGGTTTTGCAGACGCGAAACAACTACCAGCGTGAAGTCTTCAACGGCGACATCGGCCGCGTGACGACGATCGAGATGGTCGATCAAATCCTCACGGTCGAGTACGACGGCCGGCCCGTCGAATACGAGTTCAGCGACCTCGACGAACTCGCGCACGCCTTCGCCATCAGCATTCACAAGAGCCAGGGCAGCGAGTACCCGGCGGTGATTATCCCCGTCCACACGCAACATTTCATCATGCTGCAACGCAACCTGCTGTACACGGGTATCACCCGCGGCCGCAAGCTCGTGGTACTCGTCGGCAGCCGCAAAGCGCTCTGGCTCGCCGTGACAAAAGCCGACAACAGCCGCCGCTTCAGCCTACTGGCATGGCGACTGCGTAACGCGTGAGAGGATCTATCTACTATGTAGCTGGCCTCTGTGAGGCCGGTAGGAGAGGCCGCCTCTCCTCGATTGTCAGGCGTCCGGGGTCAGAGACCCCAGCACAAGAAGAGAAGGCGTCCGGGGTCAGAGACCCCAGCTACAAGAATTGAAAGGACATCTCGCGACTTCTGCTACTTCGTTCGTTTCGCTCGCGGTTCGCTGAACACTTTAAGCAATTCGTCTTCGATGGCCGTGCAGATTTGGCCGGGTGGCTTTTCTTCGACGGGTGTTACCTCGGCGGCATTCGCGGGCGGGGGCGGTTGCACGATCCAATCGATGAACCGCTGGCAGCTCCAGAAATTCGCGCCGCCACGCCGGGCCGATTCGTGCAGTCGCGTGTCGTTGGAAATCACGATGAGCGGCGTCGGATCGGGTTCGTCGCGGATGAATTCTTCGATGAGATCGTCGGCCGTTTGGCGATATGCGAACCGGACGCGAACGCCGCGGTGGATGGTTTCCAACGACGGTGCGGGCGCTTTCTGCCCATCGAACGCCACGCGAATCGTCGCCCCACGCCCACCCGCACCCGTCGCGAGCCAGTCCAAAAATCGACGCCGTGCCGGTTCGAGTTTCCCCTTGGTCAAACCCGAGAGGTGCCCCGTGACGTGCATCAGGTTGTAGCCATCGATGAGGAATCGCACGTAGCACCGTAGGAAAATCGCGTTACCGGGATTGTATGCTGCGATCCGTTCGACACCAGCCTCACACGGCGGGCTGGTACGCAGAGACAATCGTAATAAGTTGAACGCAAAGCTCACTCCCACCCCATCTGAAACCACGCACTGCCTATGTCTTACCGCGGGTTCAAGCGTTTGCTCGGCGAAACGGGCCTCGAACGCAAATGCCGGTACTTGCTCGGTTCGGGCGTCATTACACTGATGTCGATCAGCTTCTACGTCTACGCCTGGCAGACCGAAGAACTCGCGTACGATCAACTTCAAAACACCGGGCAGACGCTCGTGCCGGCCGTCATCGCGCGGGTTCACCTGACGAACGATGCGCGCGAGATGCTCGATAAATATCAGCGCCTTGCCGAGGAAGATCTGCCGACGCAATTGAAAGGCTACAAGTATAAATTGTACGCGGCGATCTCCGGTACGCCCGATACGCAGCCGACGGCGGAGGATTTGCCGATCGTGCAGGCGTTTCAAAAGTACCCGGATTTGAAGGAAGAAACGAAGCTGTTACGCGCGGAGAAAGCGTACCTGTACTTCAGCCCCGTTCGTGCCGGGGCGACCTGCCTCGAGTGCCACCGCAGCGCGAAGTTCGTCAGCCACCCCGCGCCAGACCTGAAAGAAGCCGACCTCATGGCGGTCGTCCGCGTGCGGATGTCGACCGAACTCATCGAGACCGGCTTCCACCAGAACCGCGCGCTACTCATCGCCTTCGCGTTCGGTACCACCGTGCTGATTCTCCTCGGCAGTTACCTCATCATTCGCTACGTGATCGTCAAGCCACTCAAGCACCTCAAGGACGTCAGCGAGGCGATTGCCTCCGGCGAGCTGAACGTGCGCAGCGAGATCCAAACCGGCGATGAATTTGAAGATCTTTCAGTCGCGTTCAACCGGATGTTGCGCAACCTCACCAGTATGCAAGACCGCAACCGTGGGTTGATTACCGACCTCGATCGCAAGGTCGACGAACTCGCCCGC